>JBPCPQ010000338.1:0-10564 GCA_050999015.1 Pyrinomonadaceae bacterium
TGGTGTTGCTGAGGGCTTCGATGGTCACGGGGAAGCCTTGTTCAGATTTCTCGAACTCGAATTCGCCGGCGGTGATCTCGACGACGGAGCGGAAAGCGTCGAGCGCCGTCTTTTCTCCGCACTCGGCACCGACGATGCGCCCTTCGATGAAATGCACCTGCCCCTGCCGCTCGTCGTCGCTCGTGACACTCAGCGCGCCTGTCAGACGAGAATTTTCAAGAACCTGCACCGCGTCAAAAATGCTGATGGTGGCGAGGTCGCCGGCGAGTGTGACGCGACGACGCGACTTGTTGCCGCCTGACTCGAGGACACCGGGTGCAACCGGGGCGGCGAGGTCGGGGCGGCGGGCGCGGCGGATCGCGTCGAGGCCGGAGGTAATAGAGATGCGCGGATCGAATTGCTTTGCTTCGAGCAGACGCTCGTGCGCCGCCTCGAAATCCTCGCGCGCAATGTAAAGGTTGGCGAGCGCGAGACACTGCCGCGCCGCTTCGCCGTGTTGCTTGCTGGCGGCGGCGATTTCGCGCAGTTTCTCTCGCAGACTGATCGCGCGCGGGTGCGTCGCAATCGCGGCCAGTAATTTACCGATGGCCTTTTGCGGCGCTTGGTACTTGAGAAACAAATCAGCATCCAGCAGCGCCGCCTCAATCTCTTCATCCTGCGACTTGTGTGAGTCCGCACTCCCCATTAGTTGTTCGTCCCGCGAAACAACATTTCTTAAAACGGCGCGAGTTTAGCGCACTCCGCCGGAGCGTCGGGCAACGATACCCGCGCCCCCGACAGTAGTCTTTCAAACTGAGCCGGCTCGTTCGGCCAACGGAGAATGCAGGGGATTGACACGCTGACAAAATCCAAAAGCTTATTAACTCCCGCCCCCTTGCCCTCATTTTTGACTCTGGCAATATGCTCGCGGAACCGCCGCGTTATTGCATGTCGCCGCTTCACGGCTCATGGTTGCCCTTGATGAACCTATGTAGATACCGATGGCCTGCGCTCCCAGCAATAGGTTTCTTGATTGCTTTGAGTAACGTCAACTGCAAACTCTTCGTATTCTAAAAATCAAAGCGTAGACCGAGGCGGATGCTACGCGGGCGGAGCGTGCGGCTCGGGACGAGGAACGTGTCGAGAAAGGCTTGGCGTTGTTCGGCGGTGGCGGTCGGGCGCAGCGCGTTGAAGTTAACGAACTCAGCACCGAAGGTGAAGACGGTTTTGTTGAGCAGGTTGTTAATCTCGATGACGGGACGCAGGCGCATTCTTTCTTTGAGGCGAAACTCGCGCGTCACGCTGAGGTCGAGCAGGAAGAGTCCGGGGCCGCGTCCCGCGTTGCGCGGCAGATTTCCGATCTGGCCGATTGAAGGTAGTGCGAACGCTGTCAGAAGGCGCGGGTCTAATGGCTCTTCGGGGCGACGGGCGCGCAAGGTGTTCACGTCGCCGTTGAAAACCGGACGGTCGTTGCTTACGTCGTCGAGATTGCGATCAATGCCGCCGACGCTAATGTTGAAGGGTGCGCCCGACGCGAGCCGCAGGATGGGCGAGAAGCGCACCTGACCGAGAAAGCGCGGCGTGTCGAAGACGCCCGAAAACACGAAGCGGTGGCGGCGGTCAAGCAGACTGCGGGCGCGCTCGGCGCGAAAGTCTCCGACGACAAGCGCGCTCGACGTGTTCACCACGCCGTCGTCAACAAGGCGCGAAAGCGTGTAGGCCGCGCGGAGCGAGAACGCGAGGCCGTCGGAAGACCGCGTGAAGCGGCGGCGCGCTTCGAGCGTCAGGCCATGATAGAAACTATTGCCGACGGAGGCGAGTTGTTCGAGTTGAGTGCGCGCGGGGTCGGGACGCAGTCCCGCGAGCGCGCCGAGCGCGGCTTCGAGCGCGGTCGTGGAAGTGATGCTGTTGAGATTGAAGACGCTGATCGGTAAACCGGATTCGATTGTTCGCGCGATGGCTTCAGTGTTGTTCGGGTCGGGCGAGGCGTTTATGAAGCGTACCAGTTCGCCCGCCGTCGCCGCCGTGTATATCAAGCGTGTGCCGTTTGGCGTGCGGAAGTTCGGGAAGTCGCGCGACGAAAGGTACTCGTTAAAATCTTCGTACCCGCGCGGAAGCCGAGGCGCGTTGGCGTTGAATTCACGCCACAAGTGAACGCCCCGGTTGTAAGTGTAATTACCTTCGACGACGACGCGCGCGCCGACCTCACGCTCGAACCCAACATTGAGTTGAAAGCTTTCGGGGATGCGCAAGTCGGGGTCGAGACGCCGAGAGAAATCGGTGAGCCGCGCGCCGAGATTGCGAACAATCACGGAGTCGGGCGTGAGCGTTTCCGGGAAGCGCAGGTTTGCCGCGAGAAACGGGCGGCGCTCAGCGACGGGGAGAGTGTTGGTGTCAAGCTCAATGACTTGTTGCCCGAGAGTGAAATCGTCAATCGTTCTTAACAGCACGCGATTATAAAAAACTCCCGCGCCGAAGCGAATCACGGTCTTGCCGGAATCGAACGGATCTAAGGCGGCGGCGACGCGCGGTGCCCAGTTGTTGGTGTCGTCAAGAATCGTCTCACGCTCGTAGCGCACGCCGAAGCTGATCGTCAGATTCCGCCGCAGACGCCACTCGTCCTGCGCGAAGAATCCGAGGTAAGTGTTGCGCTGAACTGATTCGGTGCCGAACCTCTGGCGGAAGCGGCTCGGCGTGTTAGCGAGAAAATCGCCGGCGCTCGTGAAGTTGTATGTTCCGCTCGCGTCCGCCAAATCAATAAAGGTCGAACGGATGCGCTGCACGTCGCCGCCGAACTTCAACGAGTGCGCGCCGCGCAGGATGCTGAGCGCGTCCTGAATCTGCCAGCGCGTTTCGCGGCGGTCGCTCGCGCCGCTCGTCGAAGACCCGGCGACGAGTGTGCCGGTGCGGTCGAACGGGTCATCGTTGTCGAGCGGATCATTAATTGCGATGAGGACGACAGGGCGATTCGCGCTCGCGCTCGTTTCGACGGCAGGCGTGAGGCGTGACACCTGCGCGCGCAGTTGATTCACAACCCTCGGCGAGAAAACGAAATTATCCGAATAAGCGAGCGCGTCACTGTTGCGCGTCCGCCCCTGCAAGGCTTCGGCGAGACGCAGGCCGCCGCCGAACTGGCGCAAGTTTTTGGAGCGACCGAGTTGGTAAAGAAACGCGCCGTTATGTGTGTCGGTGAGTTTGTGGTTAACGCGCGCGGTAAAGACGTTGTTGCGGAGCGGCGTGTTGACTTGTTCGACGAATGGCGCAAGCTCTGCCGGACGGTTCGGCGCGGTGCTCGACGGTTCGATGCGTCGTCCCGTGAGTGTTGTCGGCACGGGAAGTGTGAAAAGCGAGTTCGATTCAATCGGCACAAGCGTGTCAATCAACGCCGAGTCGAGCACTGTGTCGTATTCGTAAGCGGTGAAGAAAAATGTGCGGTCGCGCCCGTCGTAGCCGAGCGGGCCGAAGCGTTCGCGCGAGATGCGGACGGGGCCGCTCAGTGTAAAGCCGGGGTTGTGTTGCTGCAGCGGCAGGCGACTGAGGCCGCGCCGGTTATTGTTAAAGGTATTCGCATCGAGGCTTTCGTCCCGGAAGAAGTAGAACACGCGACCGCGCAAATCCCTCGTGCCGCCACGCGTCCGCAGATTGACGCGCCCGCCCGACGCACGCCCGTACTCCGCCGAAAATTGATTCGTGATGACCTGCACTTCTTCGATGGCTTCGAGCGACGGCTGAAAGCGTTCGCGCGCCGCGCGGTCGTCGTTGTTGTCGAGGCCGTCAATCGTGATGTTGTTGGAATACGCCGCGCCGCCTGAAAGGGCGAACGCCCCGGCCTCTTCGGGCGTCGCGCTCCTTCTTTCGGCGGACGAAGAATTGGGGTCACGATCCTCCGCCACGTCGCGCGTCGAAAGCGGCTCCTCGGTGACGCCCGGAAGCGTGAACACGAAGTCGAGCGCGGCGCGCGACGCGAGCGGCAGCGCCTCGATCTCTTCGCGCGTCACCGTGCCGCCGACGATTGTTCGCGTCGTGTCAATTGGCGGCGCGTCCGCTTCGCTGATGATTGTCTCTTCCGCCGAGACGCCCGCCGGTCGCAGGGTGAAATCAAGCCTGACGTTTTGTCCCGCGATGATCGTCAGGTTTCTCTTTTCTTCCGCCGCGAACCCGGCGAACGCGGCGCGCACCGTATACGTGCCCGGCTCAAGCTCAATGAATTGGTAGCGGCCTTCGTCGTCGGCCCCGCCGGAGCGCTCCAGGTTGTTTGCCGCGCGCACGGCTGTGACCCTCGCTCCCGGAATGACCGCGCCGGTTTCGTCCACGATGCGCCCGCTGATCGTCGCGTCGTCGAGGTCTTGCGCGCGTGTGACAATAGTAGGTGCCGTGCAGAACAGAATTACTGTTACAGCAAGGCAGAAGTTTGAAATGAGTGGAGAATGAGCGATGAGGCGGTACATGATGAGCGTACTCCTTGAGAAGGCGCGGGTGTGAGCGCCTGAGTGCCCGGCGCGATGCCGGGCGGGAAAGATTTACCGGGCGGTAAATGAGGTCGTGAAGTGCGGCGTCGCTCTATCCGGCGAACGAATTGCTAACGCGAGGGCGCGGCGTAAAGACTAAGCATGAGGTGAGCGAAGCGCCTTTGTGTGTTCCCGTTTGACGGGCGCACTTTATACCCAGCGCGACAAGAAAACAAGACGAAAACCGGGGGGGAACTGACGATCAGTTCCGCCCCGGTTTTTCCGTCCGGTAAAAGAAAAATGCTTACCGCTGAGGCGCGCGGCGACGCTGAAGCGTGGAGGCGCGTGAAGTGGGAACAAGCGCGCCGGATTCGGCGGGCGGCGCGTCGGTGAAATGCGTAAATTCTTCGGCGTGCGCTTGCAGGTACGAGAAGAAGCGCTCGAACTCCTGCTGCATCGCGTCCATCTTCTCACGCATGTTGAGGATAATCTCGACGCCCGCGAGATTCACGCCCAAGTCGCGCGTCAAAGACAGAATCAACTCCAAGCGTTCGAGGTCGGTGTCAGTATAAAGCCGTGTGTTGCCTTCGGAGCGCGACGGCTTCAGCAAACCCTCCCGCTCGTACAGGCGCAGCGTCTGCGGGTGTATCTCATACTGCACCGCGACCGCGCTGATCGTGTATGTGCCGCTCTTGCGTTTCATAACAACAAAGGGGAAAGGAGAAGGGCGAAAGTTCGGACACAGCTTCGCTGTGAATTGCTTTTATATGATCCACGCCGTCAGGCGTGTCCTAACTTTCGACTTTCGCCCTTCCCCTTTCTACTTTCATTCCAGTCCCATCGCGACGCGCGGATTGTCCGGGTTCATCTGCGCGTAGCGGCGGAGGAGGTCTTTGGTCTCTTCGGAAATCACTTTCGGGAGTATGACCTGCACTTCGACGAATTGGTCGCCGCGCGCCTGCGGGTTACGAAGCGAGGGCACGCCGCGCTCGCGGAGGCGAAACTTTTGTCCCGACTGTGTGCCGGGCGGAATGCGCAACTGCGCTTTGCCCTCGACGGTCGGCACTTCGATCTTCGCGCCGAGCGCCGCTTCCGGGACGGTGACGGGCACGCTCACGTAAATGTTGTCGCCCTTGCGTGTGAAGTGCGGGTGGCGTCCGACGTTGGTGATAATGAAAAGGTCGCCCGCCGGCGCTCCAAGTCGTCCGCCTTCGCCTTTGCCGGGAATGCGGACGCGTGACCCTGTGTCAACGCCCGCCGGGATGCGTACCTTCACGGTTTCCGATTTCGGCATCGTCCCTTTGCCATGACAGAGTGAGCATGGTGTGCGCCGTCTACCCGTGCCCGCGCAGTCGGGGCACTCTTGTGCGAACCGGAGACGCCCGCCCGCGCGCTGCACTTGCCCCGTCCCCTTGCACGTCGGACAGACGACGAGCGGCCCGCCCGCGTCGCCCGCACCGTTGCAGCGTGAGCACTGCTCCGAGCGGTTGACCGTGATGTTCGTCGTCATGCCCGTGACGGCTTCTTCAAATGAAAGCGCGAGGGGCATCTCGATGTCGTCGCCGCGCTGCGGCATCGGGCGCGGCGGTTCGCGCTCAGGCTTTCCCGCCGCGCTCCCGCCGCCGAAAAGATCGGCGAAGATGTCGCGGAAAGATGAGCCGCCCGCGCTACCCCCGCCCGTGCCGGTCGCCGCGCCCCAATCGAAATCTTCAAAGCGGATGCCGCTGCCCGCGCCGCCGGACGGCCTCGCTCCCTGTGCCGCCGCGTCCGCCAGATTGTCGGAGTACTGGCCGAAGCGGTCATAGATGCTACGCTTCTTCGGGTCGGACAGAACGTCGTGCGCCTCGGTGATTAACTTGAAGCGCTCTTCGGCAGACTTGTCGCCGGGATTCACGTCCGGGTGGTGTTTGCGTGCGAGCCGGCGGTAAGCCTTCTTGATTTCCTCCGGCTTCGCGTCGCGCTTAACACCCAGAACTTGGTAGAAGTCTTCTTTTGCCATCGTGAAAAGGGGTCAGGGGTCAGGGGCCGGGGGTCGGCGAAAAAATGCTAACCGGCCCCCGGCCCCTGAAACCCGGCCCCCGCTCTTATTTGTTTTCGTCTACGTCAACGTATTCGGCGTCAATCACGTTGTCGTCGCCGCTGCCGGGCGTACCCTGCGAAGAGGCACCGGAGGATGCGCCTGCGGCCGCCGAGGCTTGCTCGCCGCCTGCACCCTGAGCGCCGCCGGACGTGCCGCTGTACAACGCTTCGGCGAGTTTGTGCGAAGCGGTTTGAAGGTTGTTGAAGGCGTCGTTCATCCGCTCGACGCCGCCCTCTTCGAGCGCCTTCTTCGCGTCGGCCAGAGCCGTTTCCATCTGCGAGATGCCCGTGCTGTCGAGCTTCTCTTTATTTTCGTTGAACGTCTTTTCGACCTGATACTGAAGACCGTCGAGACGGTTGCGCGCTTCAATCTCTTCGCGCTTTTTCACGTCCTCGCCGGCGTGCGATTCGGCCTCGCGCATCATGCGATCAATCTCATCCTTCGACAAACCCGAAGAAGCAGTGATCGTGATCTTCTGCTCGCGCCCCGTGCCCATGTCTTTGGCCGAGACGTCGACGATGCCGTTGGCGTCAATGTCGAATGTTACTTCGACCTGCGGCATGCCGCGCGGTGCCGGTGGAATCCCGATGAGGTGAAACTTGCCGAGCGTGCGGTTGCCGCCGGCCATCTGGCGCTCGCCCTGAAGAACATGGACTTCCACCGAAGTCTGATTGTCCGAAGCGGTCGAGAAGATTTCCGACTTGCGCGTCGGGATCGTCGTGTTGCGCTCGATCAATTTCGTGAACACGCCGCCGAGCGTCTCGATGCCAAGGCTCAAAGGCGTCACGTCAAGCAGCAGGATGTCGGTCTTCTCGCCCGAAAGCACGCCGGCCTGCACCGCCGCGCCGACCGCAACGACTTCATCCGGGTTCACCGATTTGTTCGGCTCTTTGCCGAAGAAACCCTTGACCATCTCCTGAACTTTCGGAATGCGGGTCGAGCCACCGACGAGCACGACCTCATCAATCTTCTTCGCGTCAACTCCGGCGTCCTTCAGCGCCTGCTCCACGGGGGGCATCAGCCGCTTCAGAATCGGCTCAATCAATCCCTCGAACTTGGCGCGCGTCAGCTTCATCACGAGGTGCTTCGGCCCCGATTGGTCGGCGGTGATGAACGGCAGGTTAATCTCCGTCTCCATCGTCGAAGAAAGCTCAATCTTCGCCTTCTCCGCCGCTTCCTTTAGGCGCTGCAAAGCCATCTTGTCGCCCGTCAGGTCAATTCCCTGATCGCGCTTGAACTCTTCGATAATCCACTTGATGAGCGCCTCGTCTACATCGTCGCCGCCGAGGTGTGTGTCGCCGTTCGTGGATTTAACCTCAACGACGCCCTCGCCGACTTCCAGAACGGAGATGTCGAACGTGCCGCCGCCGAAGTCGAACACGGCGATGGTCTCGTCCTTCTTTTTGTCGAGACCGTAGGCGAGCGCCGCCGCCGTCGGCTCATTGACGATACGCATCACTTCGAGGCCGGCGATTTTGCCGGCGTCCTTCGTCGCCTGCCGCTGCGCGTCGTTGAAGTAGGCCGGGACGGTAATCACGGCCTTGTCAACTTTCTGGCCGAGATAGTCTTCCGCCGACTGCTTCATCTTTTGTAGAATCACGGCGGAGATTTCCGGCGGCGAGGAGTCTTTGCCACCCGCCTCAACGCGCACGTCACCGTTTCCGACAGATTTAACTTTGTATGGAACCTGCTTAATTTCGCCGGACACTTCGTCAAACCGGCGACCCATGAAACGCTTAATCGAGTAGACCGTATTTTCCGGGTTGGTTACGGCCTGACGTTTGGCGACCTGACCAACGAGACGATTGCCGTCCTTTGTGAACGCGACGACAGAGGGCGTGGTGCGACCGCCTTCCGAGTTAGTGATAACCGTCGGCTCGCCCCCTTCCATCACAGCCACCACTGAATTAGTGGTACCCAAATCAATTCCAATAATCTTGCTCATTGTTGTTTACATTCTCCATCTTTTGATTTATTCGCGCTCCATTCGGCAGGATTTTTGATGTTAACGCTTTCAGCGCGTTTGTGGCGATTCCGATTTCGTCAATCGGATCAGATACCCGCCGCACCCACCTAAACGAGCCGTCAATATAATATCTGAGTCTCTCTTTGTCAACTTATTAGATAACACTATTCGACACTGCGAGTTGTCCGCACAAATCGTCTGGTTAAAAGGATTTACTTTGCAACTTCCCCGTCAGAATCAGGGTTTCCGCGCTCCTCTCCCAGGAGACGCGCCGCCCAGTACACGTAATGGGCACCGGAAATCAGGGAGCAAGCGAAAACAACGGTGTAGACAGTCGGCAGATAACCCCTCAGAGGTGAGAAGCGGGCGGCGGTAAGAACGGCGATGATGGCCGAGATTTGCACGACCGTGTTCGTTTTGCCGAGCCACGATGGGCGAAAACCGCGAAACCCCGTCACCATATTGATGACGGCGGCTCCGACAACAATAAACACATCGCGGCTGATGACCGCCACCGTCACCCAGAACGGAATGGGCAAGTGGCGCGGATGCGGGTCGGGGATAATCGCGGGAAGCGAAAGAACGATGAAAGACGTAACGAGAAGGAGTTTATCGGCAATCGGGTCGAGGATCGTGCCGAGTTGCGATTTCTGATCGAAGCGGCGCGCGAGCAGGCCATCCAACCCGTCAGTGACGCCCGCCGCAATAAAGGTCGTCAGCGCCCACGCGAACTTCTGATAAAAGAGCAGCGAAACAAAGACCGGAATCAGCACCATGCGGATCACGGTCAGGATGTTGGGAAGCGTGACAATGCGCGAAGACATTGAATAGTGCTGAGTCCTGAGTACTGAGTGCTGAGTTAAATGCTTGTACTTAGCACTCAGTACTTAGCACTCAGTACTTAGCACTCAGCGCTATTATTGGGCGCAACGCAATTGGAGGAGCGAAACTTCCGGCGGGCAGCCGTAGCGCACCGGCAGGACGACCGTGCCGAGGCCGCGCGAGACGTAAATCTGCGTGTCGCCCTGCCGCCCCAACCCGCGCAGCAGGCGACGGCGCACCCGGCCCGAAGCGGAACGCTCCGAGCGCCACGTCACCTGCCCGCCGTGCGTGTGGCCGCTTAACACGAGGTCAACGCCGGCGCGGGCGGCGCGTCTGAGCACAATCGGGTTGTGGGCCAAAAGAAGTTTCATTTCGTCGTCGCGCGAGCCGGCGAGCGCGAGTGGAAGGTCTTCGAGTCCGACCATCGTATCGTCCACCCCGGCGAGCCAGAAAGAAGCGCCCCGGTGCTCAAAGCGCATTCCTTCGTTGACGAGCACATGGACACCTTCGGCGCGGAATAGGTCTGTGATGAGCGGCGCGTCAACCCAATGGTCGTGATTACCGAGAACGGCGTAGACGCCGTAGCGGGCATGCAGGCGACCGAGCATTTCCGCGCACGGGGCGGCATACTCACGCTCGTGTGAAATGTAATCGCCAGTCAGGGCGATGATGTCCGGCTGAAGACTGTTCGCCATCTCGACCGCGCGTTCGACTTGTTCGCGTCCCGTAAACGGACTGTGATGAATGTCCGACAGATGCACAACGCGCAATCCATCTAACGCAGCAGGCAAGCGTCGCAGCCCGACGGCATGGCGTTCCACCGCGAGCAGATAAGGCTCGGCGAGAGCGGCGCGCGCTGCCTCCATCAATCCGGCGGCGAGTGAGCGCAAAGGCGTCGGGCGCGGCGACGTGACACGACGGCGATCTCTCCACGTAGTATTACTAAGCATATATTTTTGTCGTTTGAATGAAGAAGGGTTTTAACCGCGTAACCATCGCCCGCAGACATTCATCTCAGGGCGACCCTTTTGAAAGCCCGCGCATTATAGTGAGCCATGCTGCCGAGCGCAAGCAGCGAGACAAAGGTCAGAGGTTAAATGTCGGATGTCAATCTTAAGACAAATACGCCTGTTCTGACCTCAGACAGCCTTTTCATATCTCATTCAAATAGTGATCGCGCAATGGCCGTCGAAGCCTTTTTCGTGGCGCGCTTCTTTGTGCTCTTCGTCGCGCCCGGATGATGTGCGAGGTGCTCAGCGTGAAAGCCCA
>JBPCPQ010000143.1:0-1631 GCA_050999015.1 Pyrinomonadaceae bacterium
ACACGCCGAGCACGCCGCCTTCGGCGCACGATGGCACGAGTCCCGGCGGCGGCGGCTCCGGGTACTGGCAGCGATAACACGCCCCGCGTTCCGCCCAGAACACGCTCGCCTGTCCCTCGAAGCGAAAGATCGAGCCGTAGACGTTCGGCTTCCCTGTCAACACGCACGCATCGTTAACGAGATAGCGCGTCGGGAAGTTATCCGTGCCGTCAACCACAATGTCGTAATCACGAAACAACTCAAGCGCATTCTCGCTTGTCAATCGCGTCTCATAAGTTTCAATGCCGACGTGCGGATTGATGTCACTCAGACGATCTCGCGCCGACTCGATTTTCGGACGCCCGATGTCCTTCGTGCCATGTACGATCTGGCGCTGCAAGTTCGACTCGTCTACGACATCGAAGTCCACAATGCCGAGATGCCCGACGCCCGCCGCCGCGAGGTACATTCCGAGAGGTGCGCCCAAGCCTCCCGTCCCGATCATCAACACGCGCGCCGCCTTTAAGCGCCGCTGCCCCTCCATCCCGACCTCCGGCATGATGAGGTGGCGGCTGTAGCGCGCAATCTCCTCGTTGCTGAGCGCGGGCAACGATTCAACTGCCGCGCCGTGTTTCGCTTCGACGACTTTTCCTTCCGTCGCCGCGCCGCCCGCAATCGCCGGCACAATCGTCACCGTGTCGCCATCCTTCACCGGCGTCTCAAGTTGTTCGACGTGCCGGATGTCATCGTCGTTGACGTAGACGTTCACGAAATTGCGCAGCGCGTTTGAGTCGCTGTACAAATGCTTGCGCAAGTCGGCGTATTCACCCGTCAACTTATCGAGCGCTTCCCCTGCCGTTCCCGCTTCAACTTCTATTTCCGATTTGCCGCCCGCATACTGCCGGAGCGCGGTCGGGATCAAGACTGTTACTGACATCATCTGACTCCTTATAGCTGTTCTCTCAATTCTCCAACTGACGGAAATCACCGCGCCGACGTTTGAGCAATCAACGGTTTGATGCTCGCGTCGAGCGCCGCTTCCGTGGTTCCGATGTTGACATTCCCGAACAAGAACCACCGCTCGACGTGTTCGGCAGAGGCCCCGGCCTCCAGACGACGCACAGGCCCGAGCGTTTCGACTTCAACAAACAACCCCGCCGTATAAATTTCGGCGTTACTGCCGTAGTCGGGGTAGGTCGCGCCGTCATGGTAATCGAAACGCTTGACGAATAGGGTCGTGCCGTGATGGTAAGCCGCCCAGCCCTGCTTGTTCGCGACGCCCACCTTCTGCGATTCCTTCATGCTCTCGACGACTTTCAGCCGGATATACTTTTCGCCGATAGTCCAGCGCGGATCGTCCAGTTTGGTATAATGCCAGAGCACCATCGGCCGGGCCGGAAGCAGGTAATCGTCGTGGCTGCGATAAGGCTCTTGAGGAAGAATCGCGACGCCCCCGCCACGCATGATGCTCATCGCCCACGGAGCGAGGTCAACAGCCCACAAGTTTTTGTTGACAAGTTTATGTCGCACAATCACGCCCGTGCCCTGCGCGTCGAGCGAGACTATCATCTCCTTCTGGATGCCGGTTTTCGGCTCGACCGGTTGTGTCAGGCGAATCGAGTTGTCCGCCTCAATCTTATACTCGATGGGAG
>JBPCPQ010000112.1:0-2339 GCA_050999015.1 Pyrinomonadaceae bacterium
CGCACGTTCTCAAACGTGATGCCGCCGGACGATTCGAGCAGCACGTTTGGCGCGAGCGAGCGCGCCAGTTCGACCGACCGCGCCGTCTCCTCCGGCGAAAGATTGTCGAGCAGCAGAATGTCCGCGCCGCTCTCAATTGCTGCGCGCAAGTCCGCGTGTGTCGAAACTTCAATCTCGATTTTGTGCAAATGGCCAACGCTCCGGCGTGCTCGCTCGACCGCCGCGCCGACTCCGCCGGCGAGCGCGATGTGATTGTCTTTAATCAGCACCCCATCGTCGAGTCCGAAACGGTGGTTGCGCGCGCCGCCCGCCATTACTGCATATTTCTCCAGCATGCGGAGTCCGGGCGTCGTCTTCCGTGTGTCAACGATGGCAGCCCCAGTGCCTTCGATGGCTTTGACGTAGCGGCGCGTCTCGGTGGCGATTCCCGAAAGGCGCTGTAATAAATTAAGCGCGACGCGCTCGCCCGCCAGAAGCACGTCGGCGAAGCCGCCGGTGCGCGCGATGACCTTTCCCGCTTCGACCTCATCGCCGTCGGAGACGAAGGCTTCGAGTTGCTGCTGCGAGTCAAGCGTCGAGAAGACCGCCTCCGCCGCCTCAAGCCCCGCGACGACCATCGGTTCTTTGGCGAGGAAGCGACCCCGCGCGTGCGTATTGCGCACGACCGTTGCTTGCGTCGTGATGTCGCCGCGTCCCAAATCTTCGGCGATGAATGCGCCGATCTGCGAAAACAGCGCGCCTTCATCAAGCCAGTTCATTTATGCGAGCGCCTCCAGCATCTGTCTTAGAGCCTTGTTTCGTTGCGCGATGTCGCCGAGCCGTTGCCGCAATTCATCAACTTTCTCGGCGGGAGCGCGCTCGACAAATTGCGGATTGGCAAGTTGCTTTTCCAACCGCTCCGCTTCCTGTTGCAGCTTCTCTTCCTCTTTACGCAAACGCGCCCGCTCCTGCGCGAAATCAATCAACCCTTCAAGCGGCACGGCCACTTCCATCCCGCCGGCGAGTGCCGCCCGTGCCGACGCGCGCGGCACGCTGTCTCCGCTCATCTCGCTTTTGAACGAGACTTCGGCGGCGCGCGTCAGGCGCATAATTTGGGCCGTAACATCTTCGTTGAAAATACCGCTCCGCCCGTTACTCATCGGGCCGACATAGAGTTGAATGCTTTCTCCCGGCTTGATGTTTAGTTCCGAGCGAATGCTGCGCACACGCGAGATTAACTCAATCACCGACCCCATCTCTGTTTCGGCGCGCTCGTCAATGAGGCTCGCGTCGGCCAGCGGATATGCGGTGAGCATAATCGTCGGATCAACTGACGCTTGCGCGTATGCCGGATGCAGCGACTCGACACCGACGCCCGGTAGACGCTGCCACAATTCTTCCGTGATGAACGGCATGAACGGGTGCAACAATCTGAGCGCTTGTTCCAGCACGGTGACGACGCGACTCCGCGCCGCGTCGCGTTGCGGCGTTGCTTCACCTGCCGTCACATCGGCCTTTGAAAGTTCAATGTACCAGTCGCAAAAATCGTCCCAGAAGAAATGATAAAGCGCATAGACAGCTTCGTGAAATTGATACTTCTCAAGCGCCGCGTTTACATCGCGCGCCGTTCTGTTAAGGCGCGACATGATCCAACGATCATGCAGCGCCCACTCTTTCGGGTCGCTCGCAAAACCTTTGCCGACACTCACGCCCTCACTATTCAACAGACAGAAGCGCGCGGCGTTCCAAATTTTGTTGGCGAAGTTGCGATACGACTCGACCTGATTATCGTTCCAGCGGATGTCGGTTCCGGCGCTCGCGCCCGCGAGCGTCAGGCGCGTCGCGTCAACGCCGTACTTCTCGAACACGTCCATCGGGTCAACGCCGTTGCCTTTGGTCTTCGACATGCGCTGCCCGTGCTTGTCGAGCACCGTCCCTGTAATGATGACATCCTGAAACGGCTCACGATTCGTGAACTTCAAACCCTCCATCACCATCCGCGAAACCCACAGGAAGATGATGTCGCGTCCCGTGACGAGGGTTGAGGTCGGGTAATAAGTTTTAAGATCGTCAGTCTCTTCCGGCCAGCCGAGCGTCGAGAACGGCCACAGCGCAGATGAGAACCACGTATCCAAAACGTCGGGGTCTTGCGTTAAGTTGTCAGTGCCGGCGGCCTTTTGCGCCTCCGCTTCCGAGCGCGCGACATAGACGTTCCCGGCCTCGTCGTACCACGCCGGAATCTGATGCCCCCACCAAAGCTGGCGCGAGATCGTCCAGTCGCGGATGTTCTCCAGCCAATCCGTGTAGACTTTTTCGTAAGGTACTTCGGGGTAAAACTGCGGCTTCTTTTCCGCTCTCAT
>JBPCPQ010000408.1:0-14568 GCA_050999015.1 Pyrinomonadaceae bacterium
GCCGGGGGCGGTGAAAAGGAAAACTCAAAAACCGACAAAGATTAAGCAGCCCGGCCAGCCTCGTCCGAAGACAAAGGCTGCAGCCCGTTAAAGGGTTGTTGATTAGATGATCCGTTATCGGCTTACCGTCACGAAACGACCTTTACAACACCGTCGCATAACTCCGGGCGTTTAATCCGGCCGTAACTACCGGTTAGATCGCACGACTCCGTAAATGCCGCCGATTGAGTCTTGAGTAAAAGTTGACTGCAAAAAGCAGCGTCAGCGCGAGCGTCATAAATCCCGTCCCCTGTCAAAGTTAATGCCCATTACAGAGCACGAATCGGGAAGCGATTCCAGAAGACGAATCCTTCAGGCCATTGATGTCATTCATTTTCGGGCGTCAACTTGCTTCCGACCAGTTGTTTCCGTATAATTCACGGCTTGCTCGAAGCGCGGCGGTTTCGTCCGGTGGGTTCGCGCCCACTTTTTCTTTTGCGCGGAAGAACATTTTTTGAGGTGACAGACCTTTGGTGACAGCTTCGGCTGAAGAGCGGGTACGGGAGATTGCGACGCGCGCCGCGGCTGAGCGCGGGTTGGAGGTCGTCCACGTCGAATTCGCGTCCAGCGGTCGCACGATTGTCGTCCGCATCTTTATTGAAAAGCCCGAAGGCGTGACCCACGAGGATTGTTCTGAGGTCAGCCTCTATGTCAGCACAGTCCTCGACGTGGAGGACTTTATTCATTCGGCGTATACGTTAGAGGTTTCTTCGCCGGGGCTGGAGCGAGCGCTTCATAAGCGTGAGGATTACGAGCGTTTCGCCGGACAGTTGGCGAAGATCAAATCGCGTGAGGTGATTGGCGGCCAGCGCAACTTTCGCGGGCGCATCGTCGGCGTTGAGGATGACACGGTGATTTTCGACGACAAGACGAGCGGGCGACTTCGCGTCCCCCTCGCGGGCATCGTCAAGGCCAACATCGAGATTGATATTGAGGAAGAATTTCGCCTCGCCGAGGAGCGCGAGAAACAGCAAAAGCAGGTGTCAGATGCTTGATTTTAGATGTCAGTTATCTGAACATTTGGTATCTGAACCTCTAGCTAACATCTGGCATCTAACATCTGACATCTTAAACTTTTTATGAGTGCATCAATTCCCCAAAGCATAGACGCTCTGTGCAAAGAGCACGGCATTGACCGCGACCTCGTCATCGAGGCGATGAAGGAGGCCGTGCGTGCCGCGGCGCGCAAACAATTCAAATCCGGCGAAGAGGTGCAGGTCGAGTGGAGCGCGGACGCGGGACTCGAGCTTTTCGCTGCAAAAGTGGTCGTTGAAGAGGTCGCTAATCCCGGCAGAGAATTGTCGCTCGACGAAGCCCGCGAGTTGGCGGGCGACGAGGTTGAGGTCGGCGACGAGTTGCAACTCCCGATGCCGATGGAAGAAATGGGGCGTATCGCGGCGCAGACCGCGAAGCAGATTCTCTTCCAAAAAGTGCGCGACGCCGTGCGCGCCAACGTCTATGAACAATACATTGATAAGGTCGGCGATTTGCTCAACGGCTACGTCAAGCGGTTCGAGCGCGGCGACATGATTGTTGATCTCGGCACGGTCGAGGCCGTCCTGCTGCGCTCGCAACAATCACGCGGCGAGCAGTGGAGCCAGGGCGAAAGAATTCGCGTCGTTATCAACGACGTGTCGAAGGAAGCGAAGGGACCGCAGGTCGAAGTCTCGCGCACCAGCCCGGAACTTTTGCGCCGCCTCTTCGAGATGGAAGTGCCGGAGATTTACGACGAGACGGTGGTCATCAAATCAGCGGTGCGTGAGCCGGGCGAGCGCGCCAAAATCGCCGTCGCTTCCAATGAGCGCGACGTTGACCCGGTCGGCGCGTGCGTCGGCATGAAGGGGTCGCGTGTGCAGGCCATCATCCGCGAGTTGCGGGGCGAAAAGATTGACATCATCGAGTGGTCGGACGAGCCATCGGTCTTCGCCGCGAACGCGCTCTCACCTGCGAAGGTCAATCAAGTGCGCATCACAGACATCGAGCGGCGGCAGATGGAAGTCATCGTTAATGAAGACCAGCTTAGTCTAGCCATCGGGAAGCGCGGGCAGAACGTGCGGCTCGCCACGAAACTTGTCGGATGGAACATTGACATTCGCAGCGAAGATGAAGTCAAGCGCGAGGTCGCCGAACAAATGGGCGCGCTGATCGCTTCCGGGGGGGCGGTGCCGCTCGATGCGCTCGAAGGTATCACGGCCGCGACTACCTCAGCCCTCGCCGAGCATGGCATCAATGACATTGACGCGCTCGCGGCGACAACACTTGACGATCTCACCGAGTTTCTTGACATCAGCCTCGACGAAGCGCAGGCAATTCTTTCTTCCGCACAGGCGGTCGTCGCCGCCCGCGACGCGAGCAAGGATGGAGACACCACAACCGCCGAGGAAGCCGCCAGCGACTTCGTTGAGGAAGCCGCCCTTGACTCGGCGGAGACGCAGGTGGAACAACATGCCGCCTCTGTAGAGTTTGATCCGAGCGTTGATCCGGGCGAAGTCGAACCCTCTAACGCGATGACGGATGAGGGTTACGACGAGGCCGTCCGAGGTGGCACGCCGTTTCTGGCCGAGCCGGAAATTCTCGCCGAAGATTCAACCGACCGGGTGGCACTGACTGAGGCCGACCCCGTGTCGCCCGACGAGTTGTTGCTGCAGGGAGCGGGACGCGACCTTCAACCCGACACGATGACTCCGGCCCCCGACATCACGTCCGCCGAAGCGGCGGAGATGGAAGCAAGCGGCGCGGCAGTTGACGCCGAGCGCCCCGTTGAAGAAGACGAGTCATCGTTTTCGCCAATCGCCGATTTAGGGGGTGAAGCCACCGCGCCCGAAACAGCGGCGGCGGGAGTCGTCATGTCTTCTACACCGGAAAACGCCGGTGAGCCGGCGACAGATCAAAGCGCTGTAAACGATGAGAAGCCTGACAATGCTTCCGACAGCGCAGAATAACGGCGGCGCGTGCGTCGGAGTGGGTTCATCCACGACCGGTGCACGCGACTGCCCGCCCCGCCTGAACGCCTTTCCGGCTCCGTTCGCTTTGACCTGAAGCGAGCGCCGCGCCGCAAAAGGAGTTTGAGGCGATTCTTCCTCTTTAACTCTTTGAAGCGCGCGACGCCGTTTTAACCAAAGCGTCGAAGAAGGAGTGCATGACCATCGCGTCCAAGATTCGTATCTACGATTTAGCGAAAGAACTCAAGCAGGAATCAAAGCGCATTCTCGAAGAGGTGCGCCGCGAGGGCGTTGATGTCAATGTGCCCTCGAACACGATCTCGAAGGAACTGGCCGACAAGATTCGTGGCAGGTATTTCCCGAAGAAAGAAACGGTGGCACCGCGTTCGGTGCGTATCGTCAAAAAAGCCGCGCGCCATGTCGAAGAGGAACCGGCGGTGGCTGAAGCCGATTCGCCCAGCATCGCCGCAACTGGGATGATGGCGGACGCTCACGTTGCCGTCGAAGCCGACGGGCAGGTCATGGAGGCGGAAGAGTTTCGTCCCGCGCCGCTGGGAGAGCCGGGTGCCAAACCGTTTGCCGCGCGGCTCGTCAAAAAGCTCGCACCCGCCGCGCGCGCCGAGCAACCTTTACCAACCCACCCGGACGCAATCGAGACGGCTCAGAGTCAAGAATCGGCGATGGTGCAGCCACAGGCGGAAGACGCTACTGCACCCGCTTTCGACATCGCGCATCCATCTGAGGAGACACCACCAATTTCGTTTCATCAACCGAGTATTACCGCCGCGCCGGCGGAAGCAGCACCGCCTCCGGCAGCGCCGCGTCACGAGGTTACGACCGTAACGCCGCCGGCCCGACAGGTTAGAGCGCTACGACCGACCAGTGCGGCACTCAGCGCCGGCATTCGTCACGGGGAGCGTGCCCCCGCGCCCCTCGCGCCACCGCCTGCCACGCCGACACCCCGCGAGCGCGATGCGCGCAGCGGAAATCGCGATGATCGAGGCGGGCGCGGCGAACGAGGGCGCGATGGCGGACGGAGCGCCGCGCCGCGTGGAACGCCGGGCGAAACTGCAACTCCACAAACCACATACATCCCGCCGGCTGATGCACGCCGCCCCGGTCGCGGCGGACGCCCGAGTTCGCGGCGCGGTGGCGGGGCTAACGTCCGGCGCGGCGTGGACGCGCGAGGCGGACGCTTCGACCGCGACTTTATCACGCCGTCGGTGCCGCGCACGCTTGAAGAGCGTATCGCCGGGTCGCTTAACATGGGAGCCGGCGGGGCGACCGCGACGCTTAAACCCGTCCGACTTATCGAAGGCTCAACCGTCAAGGAGTTTGCCGAAAAACTCGGCATTAAACCGAAGGACGTCGTGGCGCTGTTGCTGCAACGTGGCGTTTTCGCCACCATCAATCAGTCTTTGAACGACGACGTAGCAGTTGATCTCGGCCGGCGTTTCGGCTATGACGTGGCCTTCGTCGGATTTGAAGAGATGGTCGCCGAAGAAGAGTTTGAAGACCTCATTGCCGCTGACGCGGACGATGTGGAAACGGAGCGTGCGCCCGTCGTCACGGTGATGGGGCACGTTGACCACGGCAAGACTTCGTTGCTCGACGCCATCCGCACAACAAACGTCGCGGGCGGTGAGGCCGGCGGCATCACACAGCACATTGGTGCCTATAGCGTCCAAGTGCCTAGCCCGGGTAGCCCGGAGGAGAAGCGCCGCGTCGTCTTCCTCGACACGCCCGGCCACGAGGCGTTCACGATGATGCGCGCGCGCGGCGCGAAGGCGACCGACGTGGTGGTGCTGGTCGTCGCGGCGGACGACGGCGTGATGCCGCAGACGATTGAGGCCATCGAGCACGCGCGCGCCGCAAACGTGCCGATTGTCGTGGCGATTAATAAGATTGACCGCCCCGAAGCTAACCCCGACCGCGTGCGGCAGGAACTCGCCAATCAGGGTTTGCAGCCCGTCGAGTGGGGCGGCGAGACGGAAATGGTGCTCGTCTCGGCAAAGCGACGCGAAAATCTCGAGACGCTTCTCGAAACCATTCTCCTGACTGCGGACATCCTCAACCTTCGTGCCAGCGCGACGCGCCTTGCGTCGGGCGTCGTGCTCGAAGCGAAACTGGATCGCGGTCGCGGCGCGGTCGCCACGGCGCTCGTGCAGCAGGGGACGTTGCGCGTCGGTGACCCGTTCATTGTCGGCCAGATTTTCGGCAAGGTGCGCGCGATGTTTAATGATCGCGGCGAGGCCGTCAGCGAAGTCGGACCGGCGACGCCCGTCGAAGTCCTCGGACTCCAGGGCGTGCCGCAGGCCGGCGAGTCGTTTCAGGTCGTCGCGGACATCACACGGGCGCAGACCATTTCACAGCACCGCCAGATGCTCTCGCGCCAGAACACGCTATTGCAAACCACGAAGCGCGGCATCGAGGCGCTCGGCGAGCAGGAAATCAAAGAACTGCTGGTGATTATCAAGGCCGACGTGCAGGGGTCGGTCGAGGTGCTGAAGAGCACTTTGCACAAACTCTCGACTGAGCAGGTGAAGGTCAAAGTGATTCGTTCGGGCGTCGGCGCGATTACCGAGTCGGATGTATTGCTCGCTTCCGCGACACAGGCCGGAGTGTCGGGCAGCGCCGTCGTGATTATGGGTTTCAACGTGCGCCCCGAAGTACGCGCCGCCGAACTCGCCAAACAGGAGAGTGTTGACGTCCGTCTCCACTCGATCATCTACAAGGTCGAAGAAGAGATTCGCGCCGCGATGATCGGCATGCTCGAAGCGATTGAGAAAGAACGCATTCTCGGCAAGGCCGACGTGCGTGAAATCTTCCGCGTCCCGCGCGCCGGCACGGTCGCCGGCTCAATGGTGATTGATGGCGTGATTCGTCGTAACGCCCGCGCCCGCCTGATCCGCGACGGCATCGTTGCATGGGAGGGCGGCATCGCATCCTTACGTCGCTTCAAGGACGACGTCTCCGAGGTGCGTCAGGGCTTTGACTGCGGCATCGGCCTTGAGAACTTCAACGACGTCAAGGTCGGCGACCAGATCGAGGCTTACGTCGTCGAGAAGGTTGCAGCCACCGAACTCTAGGAGGGATGAGGGCGGAGGGATGAGGGATGAATCGCAGGAATGGACTGATCTAATTGTTCATCCCTCATCCCTCCGCCCTCATCCCTTTGCGATGCGAAGGCCAGAGAAAATCGCGGAGATGGTGCGCGAAGAAGTCGTGCAGATCGTCGGCTATGAGTTGGAAGACCCGCGCGTCGCCTCGGTCACAATCACGGACGTGCGTATGTCAGACAACCTGCGCGACGCGCGCGTTTATGTCACGGCGACCGGCACCGAAGAGGAAAAACTGGTGACGTTTCAGGCGCTCAGGAAGGCCGCGCCCTACGTGCGCCGGCAACTCGGCACCGTGCTCGGTCTGCGCTACACCCCGGAAGTTCACTTCATCCGTGACACGGTGGAAGAAAGCGCGTCGCGCGTCGAAGAATTACTTTACGAGATCAAGAAGAACAGTCCCCGTGCGGCCGACGACGTGAAGGAGAGAGGAGAAAACGAGTGACAGGTGACAGGTGACAAGTGACAAGAGGAAAGCTTTTATCCTGTCACCTGTCACCTGTCACCTGTCACCTCTTTGAATTGACATGCTCAGTCAAGTAGTTGAGTTGATTGAATCGAAGCGCCGCTTCGCAATCACCTCACACATCCGCCCCGACGGCGATGGGTTAGGTTCGTCGCTCGGACTTTACTGGCTCCTTCGCGCGCTCGACAAAGACCCCGAAGTTATCATGCGCGACCCGGTTCCCTTCTCCTACCGAAAGCTTCCCGGCGCCGCCGATGTACGGGTGACGAACGCGGTTGATTGTTCCTACGACGCTGTGTTCGTTATCGAGTGCTCCGACATCACGCGCCCCGGCTTGCTTAATCTCGACAAGCAGACGGTCGTGAACATTGATCATCACTCGACCACCGCGATGTTCGGCACAATCAACTGGATTGACTCGACCGCCTCGGCCGTCGGCGAGATGGTCTACAACCTATGCAAAGCCATCGGCGTGCGCCCGACGAAAGAAATCGCCGAGTGCGTCTACACTGCAGTGCTCACCGACACAGGCTCTTTTCACTACTCGAACACCTCCGAGCGGACGTTTAAAGTCGCTTCGGAGTTGGTGCGCGCGGGTGTCAAGCCGGCGAAGATTTCGCAAGCCGTCTTCAGTAATTACCCATGGAGTAAAGTCGAGTTGCTCAGCCGGGTGCTCGCCACCGCGCGGCGCGACGCGACGGGGCGCATCGCGTATCTGCGTCAGACGCTGGAGATGCTCCAAAACGCGAGCGCTTCCGACGAAGACGCCGACGGATTCGTCAACTATCCGTTGAGTTGCGGACAAGTCGAAGCGGTCGCTTTTCTGAAGGAGAGCGCGCCCGGCGTTTACCGCACGAGCCTGCGCTCGAAGGGCGACATCAATGTCGCACGCATCGCCGAGAAGTTCGGCGGCGGCGGACACCGCAACGCCGCCGGATGCACGCTCTACGGCGATTGGGACGAGGCCGAACGGATCATCGTTGCGCTGCTTCAGGAAGCCGTCGAACGCTATGGCGCAAACGGCGATGGTCATTCCTTCAGCGAGAGTGGCCGGCTGACGCAACCCGAAGCAGTGGTCTGAAAGAGATATTAGATGCTGGATGTTAGATGTCAGTCATCGGCATTTCCTACTGACATCTAACATCCAGCATCTAAAATCTCTTCATCTTCCGTGTTACTCTCTGCACCCGTCATGTCGTGGTTTCGTAAAAAGAATCAAAGAATCGAGGCCGTCCCGGCGGACGAGCGGCGGGTTAAGACGGAGGGACAATTCGTCAAATGCCCCGAGTGCGAAGCGGCGCTCTTCAAACGTGACTTGGAAGAATCCCTCCAAGTCTGCCCTCACTGTAGTCATCACTTCCGGCTCGACGCGCGCTCGCGTCTCGCAATACTCTACGACGAAGCGAAGTACGAGGAGCTTGACGCCGAAGTCGTCTCATCCGACCCGCTGAATTTCGTCGACACGAAGCCGTATCCGCAGCGCCTCGAACAGGCGCGACGCGCTTCCGGCCTCCCCGAAGCGGTCATTAACGCGCGCGGAAAAATCGGCGGCTACGCCGTTCTCACCGCTGCGATGGATTTCACTTTCATGGGCGGCTCGATGGGTTCCGCCGTCGGCGAGAAAATCACGCGCCAAATCGAGCGCGCCATCGCCGAACGCGCGGCGGTGATTACGGTTAGCCAGTCGGGCGGCGCGCGGATGCAGGAGGGCACGCTCGCTTTAATGCAGATGGCTAAAGTAAGCGCGGCGCTCGCCCTGCTCGGCGAAGCGCACCTGCCGTTTATCTCGGTGCTGACCGACCCGACGACCGGCGGCGTGACGGCGAGTTTCGCTTCGCTCGGCGACATCATCATCGCCGAACCGAAAGCGTTGATCGGTTTCGCCGGGCCGCGCGTTATCGAGCAGACGATTCGCCAGAAGCTGCCGAAGGATTTCCAGCGCGCGGAGTTTCTTCTCGATCATGGCATGATTGACGCGGTCGTTGACCGGCGCGAGATGCGCGACTTTCTCATTAAGAGCCTGAACTTCATGGTCAATCCGGAGGCTCAGACGCGAGCGATACAGGGCGAGACGACGGGCACCAACGGCTCCGGTTCAACGGCCTTAGAAGTCAAGAGGCTGGAGTCTGAAGTCTAGAGTCCAGAGTGATTACTAGAGTCATCTAATGACTCCAGACTTCAGACTCACGACTCCAGATATTCTTATGACTTTCGCCGAAGCGATTCACTACCTTCAAGGTCTCGGCCACGAGACGCTCACCATCAAGCTCGGACTCACTAATACGGAGCGTCTGCTTGATGCGCTCGGCAATCCGCAGCGAAGTTTCGACGGCGTGCAGATTGCCGGCACCAACGGCAAAGGCTCGACCTCGGCGATGCTCGACGCAATCTGTCGCGCCGCAGGGATAAACACCGGACTTTATACTTCGCCGCATCTCATCTCTTACACCGAACGTATCCGCACGGGCGGGTGGGAAATTTCTGAGGAGGATTTCGCCGCGTGCGTCGGCGAAGTCCGCACCGCCGCGCTTCGCATCAAAACCGAGTCCGGTGCGCTGCCGACCTTCTTCGAGCAATTGACCGCTGCCGCGCTCGTCGCTTTTCGCGCGGCGGAGGTGCGGCTCGCAATTCTCGAGACCGGACTCGGCGGACGACTCGACTCGACGACTGCGGCGCACGCCGAAACAATTGCGATCACGCCGGTCAGTTTCGATCACGAGGAATACCTCGGCGACACGCTCGCGGCAATCGCGGCGGAGAAGGCCGCTGTCATTCGTCCCGGCGTGGCCGCGATCATTGCCTCCTCGCAGCCCGACGAGGCTCGGGAAGTGATTACCGCTCGCTGCCGTGAATGCGATGTGACACCTCGCTTCACCACGCGCGACCTCAAGGTGGTCGGAACTTGCCGAGACGGACGGTTACTTGTTGACTTCTCCACATCGCAGGACGTCTACCAGAACGTCCGCTTATCTTTGCGCGGGCGGCATCAGATGGAGAACGCCTCAATCGCCATCGAGATTGCGGAGCATCTGCGCGACAAAGGATTTACGATTTCCCGCGAAGCGACCGTCGAAGGATTGGAAACCGCCGTGCATCCCGGACGCCTTGAATTGCTCCCCATCACTCCGCCAATTCTTCTCGACGGCGCGCATAACGTCGCCGGTGCGCGGGCGTTGCGCGCCTACCTCGAAGAGTTTATCCGCTCGCCTATTACGCTCGTCTTCGGCGCGATGCGCGACAAAGATTTGGCCACAATCAGCGCCCTCCTTTTTCCCGCCGCCCGAAAAATAATTCTGACACGGCCGGATAGTCCCCGCGCCGCAGACCGGGACACACTCGAGCGCGCCGTGCCGCTGTCTGTTCCTTCGAGCGCGATCAGTTTTGCGCCGACAGTAATCGAAGCCATCGCGCGGGCGCGAGAAGCGACGCCGACGGACGGACTCATCTGCATCACAGGCTCGTTGTACTTAATCGGGGAGGCGAAGGAAGTGATGAGTAATGAGTAATGAGTGATGAATGAAAGACAGGAGACAGAAGACAGAACACAGGATACAGAATGAATAAGGCCGGGAGCCACTTTGTCTCCTGTGTCCTGTGTCCTGTCTTTTGTCTTCTAATTCATCACTTCTAAAAATTTATGGATGCATCGAACAAAGAGACGCCTGAAGTTTTAGCAAGCGAGAGAATTTATCGCGGGCGCATTTTCGAGGTCGCGGTTGACACGATCCGCGAAGGCGACAAGACATACACGCGCGAGATCGTGCGCCACGACGGGGGTGCGAGCGTGGTCGCCTTGTTTGATGACGATACGGTGGCGCTCGTGCGGCAGTATCGCCACCCTGCGAGGCGCTACCTTTTGGAACTTCCGGCGGGAAAATTGGAAGCGGGCGAACCCCCGGAAGCGTGCGCGGCTCGTGAGTTGGAAGAAGAACTCGGCGTCACGGCGAAAAACCTTGAGATGCTTTCCGAGTTTTTCCCGACGCCGGGGTTTTGTGGAGAGAAGTTATGGTTATATCTCGCAACTGATCTGACCGCGACCGCACAGAAGCTCGAAGACGATGAAATCATCGAGGTCGTGCGCCTGCCCTTTGACCGCGCGCTTGAAATGATCGCGACGCGCGAAATTGAAGACGCTAAGACAATCATCGGGCTTCTACTGGTCTCTTCCCGTATGAAGCACACCGTTATGCCTTCCGAACACCTAAAGACTGTCTAACGAGACGCTAAACATCAGCCTCTCAACCATTTCCCACCGCGCACATAAGGCCATATTAGCCAGCACAATTGTGCCACACCAAAATGGGCGCATAGTCCGATGTGCCTCTTTCCGATTTGTCGTAAATCTACATCTGTCAGATTTATGGGATTGATAGTACGGACAAATGTGCTTAGCCCGCACCGCGCGTTTCAAATCTCAAGCAGTTCATATGAACCGAGTATACCGGAGCCAAAAGCCTCTTAGCATTCGATTCGCAAAGTTTTAGGCCTAACTCTAATGAGAATCCACGTGTTCCGAAACAAACTTCCTCTCGCGTTAGCGAGCTTCGTCGCGCTGAGTTTTGCAGCGCTGACGACGCAGGCTGATCCGCTCGTTGTCACCCCGACCAACAGTGCGGCTACGCTCGCCAACACGTTGCCCGCCGTCAGCAGCGGCATCGTCATCAACAGTTCCAGCTACACCGGCGCGGCGGCGGCCTCCGGCACGTTCACCGGCGGCACCGGCATCCTCGGCTTCGAGAGCGGCATCGTCATGACGAGCGGCGCGGCGACCACTGTGATCGGCCCGAATAACCAGGGCGGCGTAGGCGTTCGGAACGGCTTGCCGGGCAGCCCTTTAATATCTGGTACAAACTTCGACGCATCGGTTCTCACAATCAACTTTACGCCGGCGGGCAATAACATCTCGTTCAGTTACGTCTTCAGCTCGGAGGAATACAACGAGTTCGTCGGCACCGATTTCAACGACGCATTCGTGTTCCTCGTCAACGGCACTAATTACGCGCTGATCCCCGGCACTAGCACCCCGGTCGAGATCAATACCGTCAACCTCAACTCGAACTCGTCCTTCTATATTAATAACGTGAGCGGGGCGCTCAACACGCAGATGGACGGCCTAACCGTCGTACTGAGCTTTACGGCACCGGTTAATAACGGCGTGGTGAACACGCTGCAACTCGCCATCGCAGATCGCGGTGATGATCAGGTTGATTCGGCGGTCTTCCTTCAGGGCGGCAGCCTTCGGGTGTGCGGCGGCACAGGTCAGCCCCCGTGCAACGGCGGCCCGCCACCGTCAGCGGTTCCTGAGCCGGCGACGATGATCCTTCTGGGCACGGGTTTGGCGGGCGTGGCCGCCGGAGTCCGTCGCCGCCGTCAGGCGCGTCGCGACGAATAAATCCAGACGTATAAACTTCTCTCCCCCGATTGAGCGGCCCGCCAGTGTTGAATTGGCGGGCCGTTCAGTTTTCAACGTCAAGTCGAAGTCTTACTGTTGACCGTTCCGGGCGACCTCTCTTACACTTCGATGCATCGTGACCACACCCTTCGAGCCGTCTCCTCAAGACTCTTACGCAACATTCGCCGCAGACACAACGCCCCCGGCCTCAACGAGCGATCCAGACAACCCGCCGTGGGGCGTCGGCGCGGCGGCGCTGGCGTGGCTGGCGAGCGTCGCGCTGTTGTTCACGATGCAACTGCTCGCCGTCGCCCCGTACATTTTCTACCGATACCGGCAGGCCGACTTCGTAAAAATCAGCGAGGCAATCACGAACGACCCGAACGTGATCGTCGTCTCAATCATCTCGGTAATTCCTGCACATCTGTTGACGCTCGCCGTCGTGTGGGCGCTCGTCACGCAACTCGGCAAGCGCCCTTTCTGGCGCACGCTCGGCTGGGCGTGGGGCGAGAACTTCGGCTTTTGGGCAAGCGCGGGCGCGGCGCTCGTGCTGCTGCTGACCAGTATGGCCTTCGCCTACTTTTTGGGCGGCGAGAAAACTCCCTTCGAGCAGATGATCGAAAGCTCCGACGCCGCGCGTCTGGCGACCGCATTTATCGCCGTCGCCGGTGCCCCGCTCGTCGAGGAACTGATCTATCGCGGCATGCTCTATTCCGCGCTGCAGAGGACAATCGGCGTCGTCTGGGCGGTGCTCGTCGTGACACTCCTCTTTACTCTCGTCCACGTCGGGCAGTACCACAATAACTATGCGGCCATTGCCACTGTCGGCACGCTCTCATTCTTTCTAACGTGCGTTCGCGCCGGCACCGGACGCTTGCTGCCCTGCTTCATCATTCACCTGATCTATAACTCGGTGCTGGTCTCCGCGCTCATTTATCAATTCCTGAGTGGTAAGTGATGAGTGAAGGTCAGGAGTCAGAAGACAGCACACAGAAGACACAATGAGTGGGGCGGCGAGCCTCTTTATCTTCTGTCTCCTGTATTCTGTGTTCTGTGTTCTTATTCACCACTCATCACTCATCACCAACTTATGTCTTACGAAGTTGTCGTTGTCGGCGCAGGGGTTGGCGGATTGACGGCTGCCGCGCTTCTGGCGGCGCGCGGCGTGAAGGTCTGTCTGATTGAAAGGGGGTCAAGCGCGGGCGGCTGTGTGCGCGCGCTTGAGCGATCCGGCCACCGATTCGAGCCGGGCGCGGGACTGTATGCGTCTTGGCAAAGTGACGGCATCCATGAGCGGGTCTTTGCGGAGTTACCCGTCGCCCCGCCTGAAGTCCGGGAGGCCGCGCCGTCTTACTCTGTCCGTCTGCCCGACTCAACCGACATCAGCGTCGGTGGCTCCGACGCTGATTTTGAGGCGCGCTTAAAAGAATTTTTCCCCGAATGCGCGGATCGTGCCGTGAGTTTTTACCGTAACGCGACTCTCGTTGGCGACGCCGTGTGTCGCGCGGCGCGCAATGTGCCCGATCTACCTCACGCGACGAGATTGCAGCGGCTGAAGTTGCTCACGGCTGAAGCGCGCGTCGCGCCGCGCATTCTTGCGGGTCTGAAGCAGACGGCGGCGCATTACCTTCAGGACACCTCGCCGCGCTTTCGTCGTTTCGTTGACGCGCAACTGCAAATCTTCGCGCAACGCACGAGCGATGAGTGTGCCTACCTTTACGCAGCAGTCGCTTTGTCCGTCGCGCGTCGCGGGATGCACGCGATTCGCGGCGGGGCTTCGGCCTTAGCTGAATTGCTGATTGAAGCGGTTATCAAGAGCGGCGGCACGGTGCGCTTCGACACGCCCGCGTTGCGGCTCGCGTATGACTCAAGAGGGGACGCCGTCGGCGTCACTCTTCTGAGCGGCGAAACAGTTGATGCGAGCCGCGCCGTCATCAGCAACCTGTCGGTGTGGGACACCTACGGCAAGCTCGTCGGCCTCAGCCGCACGCCTCTCCCGGTGCGCGCGCGCTTGAAAGAGTTGCGCGGCTGGGGCGTGTACCTTCTCTACATCAGCGCCGACGAGGAAACTCTGGCGCGTCTGCCGGCGGAACGCATTCTGGCTCTAACTGAGTGGCAGGAGGAACGGCAGTTCGATCCCGAACAGTGCTTATTGATGTTCAGTGCCGCGCCCGCGTGGGATGCCCGCGCGCCGGAGGGCAGACGCGCCGTCACCGTTTCGACATTCACCGACGCAGGGCAGTGGTTCGCTTTTCACGAAGACGAAGAAGAACATGAGAGGCAGGATCAGACAACACTTGAAATGTGGTGGGAGCGCCTTCACGCCGCGCTGCCGGAATTGGGCGCGGGAGTTGAGATAATTGAGACGGCGACGCCGCGCACGTTCTACGAAGCGACGCGCCGCAAGCTCGGCATGGTCGGCGGCGTCGGCCAATCGCTCGACGTGTTCGGTTCAAACTCCCTGACGTACCGCACCACTGTGCCGAACCTTTTCATGGTCGGTGACACGAACTTTCCCGGTCAGGGAGTCGCCGCCGTCACGCACTCCGCGTTAGTTGTCGCTAACGCAATCGCCCCGCCGACCCGGTGAAAGGGTGGCGGGGCGCTGGA
>JBPCPQ010000497.1:0-5921 GCA_050999015.1 Pyrinomonadaceae bacterium
GTTTAGAGGAAATTGCATGCTTGCCGATCAGGGTAAAGAGCGGCAAGTAGTTTGCAACGACTGAAGATCCGAAATCAACAGAGTTCAGATGAGAACTTAATTTCTCAAGGTCAAAACTTAATTTTCCATGCACAACTGAAGATTCGCTTAGAACAGCTCGAATTTAATTGTCAGATACTTCTTCGGGTTCTGCCGGAAGTCGTAAAGCAGTTTGACGCTTTCGGAAGAAAGCTGGTTGACGTTCGAGTACAACTGATCGTCGGTGACGAGTTTGCCGAGGGTGCCTTCGCCGCGTTGGACGCCGGTGACGACGTTGTCGAGGCGCTCGGCGGCGGTGTTGACGCGGGCGATGGCGGCTCGGGTGTCGTTGTAAATAGCTTCATCTGTGAGAAGCTTTCCGGCGGTGCCGCGACCCTGACGCACATCGCTGACGATCAAGTTGATTTCATCAACCGAGCGGTTGAAGCGGGAGAAGGTCGAGCGCGCCTCGTTGTAAAGCGCGTCGTCGGTGAGGAGTCTCCCGGCGGTGCCGCGCCCCGCCCGGAGGTCTTCGGCGATGGTCTGTAGTTGCGTGGTGATAGCCGTGAGGTTGTTGTAAAGCGCCGGGTCGTTGACGAATCTGCCCGCCGAGCCTTGTCCCGTTTGAATCTGCCGGATGACGCCCTGCGTGTCGCGGATCGCCGAATTGAGGTTGTTATAAAACGCTTCATCATTAACGAAGCGCCCGATGGAACCTTCCCCCTCGTTAATTTTTGCCGCGATTCCCGTGAATTCGCCCGAGAGCTTGTCGAGTTGCTGAAGCAGAGTGTTGCCGGAATTGGTCAGCGCTTCGAACGAGCTTGAAGACGTGACCGGCAACTCGAAATTCTCCGGCACCGGCCCGCCGAGCGAGGTGCCGGGTGTGATGTTGATTAACTTGTCGCTGCCGAGAAGACTCGGCGAGCCGAGTTGTGCGGTGGAATCGGTGCGAATCAAATCGGTGGCTGGCTTGCCATCAATCGTGCTGTCAATTGCCAGTCGCACCTCGACCTTCGGGGCGTCGGGGTTGTCGGAGGGCGAACTCAGCAGAACGTCCTCGACCTTGCCGATACGCACGCCCGCGAGACGCACCTCGGAGCCGGGGCGCAAACCGTCGGCGTTCGGGACGCGCGCCCGCAGGTGGAGCTTTCGTGAGAACGGCGAGATGTCGCCGGAAGCGTTCAGGATGAGAAAGATCAACAGCAGAATCGAGACGACGACCAGAATCCCGACACGCAACTCACGAAATCCGACGGCCTTCTTTTGGGGTGGCATAATCTTTTAAGGGATGAGGGCGGAGGGATGAGGGATGAAGCCAAAGCTTCCGTCCTCATTCATCCCTCCTCCCTCCGCCCTCATCCTTTCGTCAGTGTCCGCGTATGAAGCGGGTGATGTAGGGGTCTTCTGTCTTGCGTAATGCTTCGTCAGTGCCGCTGAAGATGGTGCGCCCTTCGCGGAGCATCATGATTTTGGTGTTGATCAGGCACAGGCGCTCGCCCTCCTTCTCAAACACCACCTCGCCCGCCTCGTTGACCACCCCGTACTCCGAGGTGATATAGCCGACATTGTTCATCTCGTGCGTGACGAAGATCGAGGAAACGTCTTCGAGGTCGCGCAGCTTGATCGCCAACTCGCAGATGGTGCGCGCGGTCGGCGGGTCGAGGCCGGCGGTCGGCTCGTCAAACAACACAATCTTCGGGCCGCCGACAAGGGCGCGCGCGATTCCGACGCGACGGCGCATCCCGCCGGATAATTCAATCGGCATTTTATCAATCGCGTCTTCGAGGTTGACGAAGCGCAGCATCCGGCGCACTTCTTCCTCCACCTCGCCCTCGGCGACGCCCTGCTCGTGAAGGCGGTAGGCGACGTTGTCGTAAACCGACAGCGAATCGAAAAGCGCCCCCTCCTGAAAAATCATGCCGATGTTTTTGCGCACGCGCATCATCTCGGCTTCGTTGAAATTCGTGATGTCCTCGCCGTCAACGAGAATCTTTCCTTCGTCGGGCTTGAGGAGTCCGAGCACTAGCTTGATTGTCGTTGACTTGCCGCCCCCGGAACCGCCGAGAATGATCTTGGTCTCTCCCTTTTGTACTTTGAAACTGAGATTGTCGAGAATCTTGCGGTCGTCGAAAGAAAGATGCACGTTGCGAAACTCGATGGCCGGGACGGCGCGTTCGTAGTCGTCCATTTCGGCGAACGTGGATTCCGCCGCCTCGTCGCTCACTTGGCCGTCGGGGTGCGGCGTGAGCGTGCTCTCTCTCGGAACTTCGATGTCGGTTGAAGCCATAAACGCGTGCGCCGAAACTTACATCGGCGTGTCTAGGATAACCTGAAGCATCTTTGTAATAAAGAAGTCGGAGACGATCAGCACAATCGAAGAGGCGACAACGGCGGTTGTCGTCGAGCGCCCGACGCCGACCGTGCCGCCTTCCGTCTGCAACCCCTGACGACACGAGATCGTTCCGATAATCAGCGCGAAAACGAATGTTTTGATGAAACCGCCGAAGATGTCGTTGGTAGTGAGACCCTGCCACACGGCGGAAGAAAACGCGGTTGACGACATGGCGTAAATCTGAGTTGACACGACCCACCCGCCACCGATGCCGACCGCGTCGGCGATGAGCGTGAGGAGCGGCAGGGTAATAACGAGGGCGATGAGGCGCGGGGCGACGAGCTTACGCACCGGATCGGTGCCGAGCGCGCGCATCGCGTCTATCTGTTGCGAAACAACCATTGAGCCGAGTTCGGCGGAAATTGCCGACCCGACCCGACCGGCAATCATCAAGCCGGTGAGCACCGGCCCCAACTCGCGCACCAGCGCCGTCGCGACCAGCATGCCTGTCTGATCCTGCGCGCCATAGTATTTCAAGGTCGGGTAGGTTTGCAGCGCGAGCACGCCGCCGGTAAAAAAACCGGTCAACAGAATGATCGTGAGGCTGCCGACGCCGATCACGTCCATCTGCTGAATCATCTCATTGATGTACGTCGGGCGGCGGAAGAGGCGGCGCACAGCACTCGCCGCGAGCATGGTTGTTTCCTGTACTTCGAGCAGGGAACGAGTGGCAATGTTCATGAGAAAGTCAGGCGCTCAGTTTTATTTCGATTGTTCATCAAGTCTCGATACGCCGTCAAAACCTTAAATGCCGGTGCCGAGGTGCCGGAAGGACATCCCGTCAAACAGCCGTGATGTTCAGACGTTCGGGAAAATTATTTAGATGCAACAAATAATAACAGGCTGGCTATCATGCGCAAAAGAAGAGCAGGGCGTCAAGCGTGAATTGTTTTGAAAAGCGGGTATTGAAAGCGGCGGATCGGAGAGGGGAAGCGCGTCTTTACAACCCCTGCTGTACCAACGCAACATCCGCAGCGTTGATTTACTCTTTACCACTACTGCCGGCGAAGAGGATTGTTAGCGCCGCGCCGCGCGCGGGGAAGTGGCGAAGTCGGTGAGTCGGATTGTGTGGGCGGCGCTTGCTGCCGCCGCTGCAAGCGGTTATTGAAGGCGTCACGAGGGACAGCGTTTCGCGGTGTGTCGCTGTTCCCCTGCTGGTTTCTCGGACGTCCCTGCATTCTCTGGCGGAGGCGCGCGCGCTGCCGCCAATCGCGGAGCAGCCTCAGTTGTTCGGGAGTGAGGATGCGGCGCAGTCTCAACTCCGTGACGGCGCGCAGGCGAATTACCTCGGCTTGCGCGGCGGCGACTTCCCGAGCACCTTCTTCAATTAATTTGTCGTCCACATTGTCGGCGTAGATCGAAGCATCGAGAGAGCGCCGCGCGCGGCGCAGGCGCTGCACTAAAACGCGCCCCTCACCCTCGCTCCGGCGGCGAATCCCGACAATCTGCGCGCGCTGCTCCGGCGAGAGATTCAAGCGCGTCCGCATCTCTCCGTCATCGCTGCCGGAACGTGACGCTTCTTCTTCATCTGCTGGCTCATCCTGCTGTGAAGTCTCACCGGGCACGGTCTGAGCTTGCGTTGCGGGGCTAGATGACGAGAAGAGGAGGAGCGCCGACAGCATCGCCCCGCCGAGTACCACCGCTTTCTTATGAATAATTTTTTTCATGGCTCACACCCTCCTCGTTTGTGCTCTCGAATGACCGGCGCGCGCGTCTCAATTGCCGCTTCGTGCGATAAGGAAGATGCCTCGGGAGAACATTGCAGCCGTCCGACCACAAGAATGATTTCAAAAAGTTTCCTCACCCTTTAGTTAACATCGCGCAACAGATCATAAAGGCGCGGCAAATCCTCCTCGCTGTTCCCGGCGAGATACGAATCAGGTGTCCGGCTCGCCGGCACACGAGTATTTCGGCGACGCCGTTCCTTGCCTGAAGCCATCACGGTTTGAGGCTGTGTTCTCTCGACCTCCGAAAGTTTCTGCTGTGCGGCAATTAGAGATGCTTCCTTCTGCTGCAACTCTTGGTGGAGCGCGCCGACTTCGCGCGCGTGAGTGGCGATCATCTCGTCAACCTGCGATTGTGTGACGCCTCTCAGAATCGTCGCTTCATTTGTTTTCTCACTTGAGTCGCGCGCGCCCGTCATCAACGCGACACCGCTTTCGTCCCACCGCACCTCGGCGCGAGCGAACGACAGCGCGGCGAGGACGCAGAGAATGAGTGCCGTTGCCGCCGTCCCGGCCTGCATCCACCACGGCGAGAGCGCAAAAAACTCTCGCAACGCCGCCCCTGCCGAGCGACGGCGCGTGGGCGCTTTCGCAAGTTTGGGCGTCGGCGAAATCGCATCGCTTATCCCAAGCGACGGCGTGAGACGCACAGCCTCCGCGCGCCACTCGCCGATCCTTTCGCGCACCACGCCGAACGCGGCGACTTCCTCGCGGCACGAGGCGCACGCGGCCAAGTGTTGAGTGAACCGCGCTGCCTCCCCGTCATTCGTCTCGCCGTAAAGATAAGCGACGACCTCTTCGTCACGACTGCACTCTGAGCCACGCTCCGCAGGCCGGTGTGCATCAATACCACCTGTTAGTTCATCTCGAAATTTTTTCGTCATCTCACAGCCACCTCCGTGCCGTGTACTTCAAGTCTCATCCGCAATTGCTTCAGCGCAGTGTAGAGCCGACTCTTGACTGTACTCAACGGGATGTCGAGCGTGTCGGCAATTTCCTGAAAAGTCATCTCCTCAAATTCCTTCATCACTACCACCTCGCGTAACTCCGGCTGAAGCGTCTGCACCGCGCGGCGCACCGCCTCCGTCCTCTCGCGGCTTTCCGCTTGACGCGCGGGCGAAGCGTGCGCCGGCGTCGAGAGTTGTGCGCCGCCGCTTTCCGTTTCGTCGTCGAGGGCGGTTTCCGGTCGGACACGGCTGCGCCGTTGGCGCGTGATGCATTGATTGATGGCGATCCGATGGAGCCACGAAGATACTTTCGCCTCGCCGCGAAAATTACGCAAATTGCGGAAGGCGGCGAGAAACGTCTCTTGTGTGGCCTCGCGGGCGTCTTCGGGAGAATTAAGCATCCCGAAGGCGAGCGCGAAAATGCGGCGCTCCCAACGGCGCACAATCTCGCCGAAGGCGTCCGCATCGCCCGCCAGTGCCTGCTCAACGATCTGCTCGTCGCTCGTCGTCACCGTCTCCATTCTCTCGCAGCAACATAACCGATTGATCTAACCGTGAGCATCTTAGGCGATATGGACAACCGTCATGCTCAGCAGTTTAGACGCCGGGTGAATCAACTTAGTTTGCAAATCATCGTCCCGACACGACTCATTGCGACACATCTTCGAGGTCTATTCGTTGCACTACAATGAGCGTGTTGTAAGGCTTCGGCGATCTAGTTACGTCAATTTTATCCAACATTATCATATAGTTAAAACTTATTTGCGCGTTGACAACAGGCGAAACGAATTCGTACTATAGGGTCGGCTACGATTCTAAGATGGCGACGCCGTTCAGCAT
>JBPCPQ010000389.1:0-10760 GCA_050999015.1 Pyrinomonadaceae bacterium
CCTCCATCAATGTTAGACGCACCGTCGTGCGGTCATGGACGCGAAGTTCGAGCGCACCGAAATCAATTGTCTTACCGTCGAAAACAAACACCTCATTTTCACTGTTCGTGTTTGCGTCATTACTAATTACTGCGGGCGCGGCTTCGCTGAAGGTGTCGGTGGTAATGCGCTGTGACTTTGCGGTGTCGTGGTGCAGCCACTCGCGCCGCCGCAGAAGCCCGCGCAGCCGCGCGATTAGAATTGCCAATTCAAAAGGTTTCGGAAGGTAATCGTCCGCGCCTGATTCAAAACCGCGCAGCACATCTTCGGGGCGTCCGCGCGCCGTGAGCATCAGCACGGGGACGAATTGCCCGGCATGGCGTAACTCCGACGCGACCTCGAAACCATCTTTGCCGGGAAGCATCACGTCAAGGATAACGGCGTCGTAATTTTGCGCGCCCGGTTGGAGAAGCATGGCGAGCGCGGTTTCGCCGTCGCCCACGGTCTCCACCCGGTAGCCTTCGGCTTCGAGGTTGAAGCGCAGGCCGTCCGCGAGATGCTTTTCATCTTCGACTACTAAAACCGCCGCATTCATTTCTTCTCAACCCTCGGAAGCCGAATCGTAAATGTGCTGCCGCGCCCCGGCCCCTCGCTTTCGGCGAAGACGCGACCACCGTGTTTTTTGACCACCGCCTCGACGATGGAAAGCCCCAAGCCCGTCCCCTTGACGCGCGCGATCACGCGGTCGGGGACGCGGTAAAAACGTTTGAAGATGCGCTTCATCTGCCCGCTAGCAATGCCGATTCCGCGATCACGAACCCGCACAACTATTTGACGGTCTTCATGCGGCGCGACTTCGACCTCAACCTTCACTTCTTTGTCAGAGTACTTCACCGCATTATCGAGCAGGTTGGAGACGGCGGCGCGCAACTCGTCCATATCGCCGCGCACGATCAGCCCGCCGCTTTCGTTCGATGAATTATCGAAATGAATTGCGTCGTTATCCAGATTATAGCGAAGCCGCGTGAGACCGAGGCATTCGGTAACTAAATCGCCAACGTCAATCAGCGAGGCGTCAACGGAGCGGCGGCGGTGACCAGTGCGACCGGCGCGCAAGACCTGCTCGACGGTGTGCAGCAGGCGGTCGCTGTCGGCCAGCATGACCTTGTAGAACTCGCGCCGTTGCGCTTCGTCCACGTCGCGCGTCTGGAGCGTTTCGAGGTAGAGACGGATCGAGGCGATGGGAGTTTTCAACTCGTGTGTGACCGCGTTGATAAATCCGTCGTGCTGTTCGTTGCGGCGTATTTCGCGCACCAGAAAGATCGTGTTGAGAACGAGTCCGACGATAATCGCAATGAAAAAGATGATGCCTAAAACCAGCAGCGCCACTTTCTGCCAGTTCAGGAGAATCCACGTGACGTTCAGCGCAACTGCAATTATCACGAGGCAGACGCCGAACGTGATGAAGAACGCGATTGATTTACGACGGCTGCTGATCCGCATGACCCTATTGTAAGGAAGGCAAAGTAAGGAAGGCAAAAGGTAAAAGTAAAAAGGCAAAAGTGAAGAGGCGTGACCTCCTAACTTTTGCCTTTTTACTTTTACCTTTTGCCTTCTAAATCTATGCGGCTTCTGAAAGCAGGTCTTGGGGTGCGTCGGGTTTGACGGCCGGGTCGGAGTTCTTAATGAGCTTGATGTCCGTCGCCAGTCCCAGAAGTTGCAGGGTGCGGATGCCATACCAATTGACGTCAATCTCGTACCACGCGATGCCGTGACGCGCGGCGCGCGGGTGCGCGTGGTGGTTGTTATGCCATCCTTCGCCGAAGGTGAGGAGCGCGATCAGAAAGTTGTTGGTCGAGTCATCGGTCGTCTCGTAACGGCGCGTGCCCCATAGATGCGTCGCCGAGTTGACCAGCCACGTCGCGTGAAGCCCGACGGTGGTGCGCAGGAAAATTCCCCACAGCAATAGCGGCCAGCCGCCGAGGGCGAAAAGCGCCACGCCGAGCACGACGACCGGCAGATAGAAATAGCGGTTGAGCCACACGTGAACCGGGTCTTTCATTAAATCCGGCGCGTATCGCGCGAGCGTCGCGTGCGGATACTGCTGCGCGGTGCCTCTGAGAATCCATCCCATATGCGACCACCACTTACCGTCGCGCGGCGTGTGCGGGTCGCCGTCAGTGTCGGTGTGTGCGTGGTGGATGCGGTGCGTCGCAACCCAGTTGATCGCGCCGCCTTCGAGCGTCAACATGCCGCAGACCGTCATCAAATACTCGATTGCTTTCGGCGTCTTATAGCCGCGATGCGTCAGGAGACGGTGGAAACCCATCCCGATTCCGAGGCTCCCTGAAACCCACCACAGCACAACGGCCGTCAGAAGCGCCGGCCACGTGAACGTGAAAAGGGCAGCTATCGCCCCGATGTGAAAGAGCACCATCGTGATCGACGTCGCCCAGTTGATGCTCAGGTCTCCCTTTTCAATTACCGACTCGTTAGGCATGAGTGCAACTCCTTCAAATGATCGTCAAAGTGTGATGGCCGTTTGATGCGGGGCCGAGGGTTATCCTAGCAGGAGAAGATTGTGTTGAATGTAATAGTTATGTAAAGTTCACGCGAACAGACAATCGCTTGCCATATAATCACCATTACGACGTTGTCGCTCTGAAGACGAGAGAGCCGTGCGCTCCCTTGATGAGACCCTAGAGCAGACACGTCGCCATAGCCGACGCCACGAACGGTAAGTTCGAGGCGGCAAGAAAATGAGGAGAAGAATAATGAAACGCTCAAATGTTCTGGCCCTGACTTTGCTGATACTGTGCGGCACAGTGATGACGCACGCACAAAGCGTCGCGACGACGAAAACAGCTACCGCTCCCACGTCGGGATTCCGCGCGGAAGTCTTGCGGCAAATCGAAGACGCGGAGAAGAAGTTAATCGCGCTCGCCGAGGCCGTGCCACAGGAGAAATATTCTTGGCGTCCGGCGGAAGGCGTGCGCTCGACGAGCGAAGTTTTCATGCACGTCGCCGGCGGCAATTTCTTTATCCCGCAGGCGATAGGCGCGAAGCCTCCCGCCTCGTTCAATCGCGACATGGAAAAAATCACGGACAAGGTGAAGGTGGTTGAGTCTTTGAAACAGTCTTTCGAGCACATTCGCCAAGCGGTGCTGAACACTTCAGACGCCGATCTGGACAAATCCGTAAAACTCTTCGGGCGTGACACGACGACGCGCGACGTGCTGCTGTTACTTGCCACTCATTCCCACGAACACCTGGGGCAGGCCATCGCCTATGCGCGCATGAGCAATGTCGTGCCACCGTGGACGGCAGCGCGCCCGGCCCAGCCACAACGGCCCAGCCGGTAAACGCCGCAAACAGAAAATGAGAGTGCGAAAACGTGAGGCGCGCGAAATTACCGGACTCCGCGATGATTTCGCACGCCTCTGATTATGAATCCACCGTGCAATATGGAGTGATGGATAGGAAGTAAGACAGGGCAAACATTAAATCATTTGCCGTATCCGTCGTAGTAGGGAGCGAAAGTTAAATTAAAAACAGGAGAAAGGAATTAACCAGTGAGCCAACAAGTAGACCGTGCGTTCAATGCCGAACAGAAAGCGGTAGAAGACGAAAAGAGTCCAGCAGAGAAACTTCAGGATGACAGGCAAGCGGAAGCACCTCTGCCCGGCGCAGAAAATCCTGAGAGCAAGGAGGTCAAGAAAGAGATCAACCCGAATTCTGAATAGCGTCGCTCCGCAAGAAGGGGACTCTTATGAGGTGACGCGCCGTTGATTCCAAATCCACAACGCGGCGCGTCTAAAGTCTGGAATCTGCGTCTGAATTTCAGACCCTTCTTAGTTCATATCCCTCGAATCTCAAGTTTTTCAATCTCCCGCCACTGGCACGCGCATTGTTACTACAGCGGGTGTACGACAATTGACGAACTGAATAACACCCCAGCGCTCCCGCCGCCTTGTCCCTTTGCGGCGGGAGCCTTGCCCCCTAAGCCAATCAAGTAGAGGAAACCTCGCACGAAATACTTTGCGTAAGACGTGAGGCGCTCTGAATATGATGCTGTGTCCCGCATGCAATCAGGTTTATGACCAGAATCAAAAGTTCTGTGAAGAGGACGGCACGCGGTTAGTGAGCGTGCCGTCTGTCATTGTCGGCAACGGAAACACTGGACAAATCGCGCCTGCGCAACCCAATTGGGCGAGCGGGGCCGTCGGCGTGGTCATCGGTTTGACCATCGCAGTCGGCGCGGTCGGGATTTATTCCGTGCTGATGCATAACTCTGAGACGCAGACAACGCGCGAACAAACTGCAAAAGTTACGACGGTGTCAGCGAATCAGCCGGTGCGTCCGGTTGCCTACAAGCCAATCGAAACTTCGACGCCGGAAGAGCAAGAGGAGGCAGAGCCTTCGCCCGAACCATCACCGACTCCGTCGCCGACGCCCATGCCCTCGCCGACCGCGCCGCCGAGCAGTGTCGGCGCATCTCCGATTTCAACTAATGTCACCAAAGCCAATAATGGCTCGGCCAAAATTAGCTTCAACGATGGCTCAGTCATCGAAGCCGACGACGCTTGGGAAGGCGCGAAGGGTATATGGTACAGGCGCGGAAGCCTTGTGACATTCATCGAGCGTGAGCGCATCAACAACATTGAGCGCCTCACGATGGCCCAAAGACAGGCACCGGAAGCGAAGCCGACGCCGTAAGTTCAGGCATTTAGCATAAGACTTTACTCGAAGATTTGTCGTCATGCCGACAACTCAACTGAAACTTCAACTGGCGTCCGCTATTATCCTCACCTGCACGGTCGCCAAATTTTCCGCGCTCGGTTCCACGCTAGCCAACTCAGTCTCCGTACCCACACAAGCCCAAACGCCCGCCGCTCGTTCTTTGGCCGCGCCGAAAAATGAGCCGACCAATCCACTGCCTTCCATCGAGCAGATTCTCGCGCGGTACATTGAAGCATTGGGCGGTAAAGATGCCATCACAAGATTGACGAGCCGCGTCGCAAGAGGCAAGGTTGATATGCCGGGCGTGAGTCGCGGCGGGACGTTTGAGGTTTACGCGAAGGCTCCGAACAAGTCGGTCAGCACTCTCGACGTTTACCCTGTCGGCGTTATCAAACAGGGGTTCAACGGGCGGGAGGGATGGGACCAAACAAAGGAGACCGGATTGCAAGACGCGGTGGGAGAGGATTTGGCGGCGCTTGAGCGCGATTCCGATTTTTACAGTCCGCTCAGATTGAAAGTGAAATACCCTAAGATGACGCTCGGCGGCAAAGTGAACATCGGCTACCGTGAAGCCTACGTAATTGAAGCGCAACCGGCAACTGGGGAAGTCGAAAAGCTGTACTTCGAGAAAGAATCAGGCCTGCTGATCCGCTGGGACGTGGTGCGCGCGACCGTCGAAGGTAAAGCCCTCGCCGTCGTTTACCTTGATGACTGGAGAAAAATTGACGGTGTGAGGCTGCCGTTTCTAATCAGCCAGTCGTTTCCCGGTTTCACCTTTGTGCTGAAATTCGAGGATGTGAAACACAATCTGCCCGTTGACGACGCGCTGTTCAATAAACCCCCGCGCACGAACGAGAAGTAAAAAAATCCTTTCGTCATCTCACGGCACAAACTCCACCGTCAGCACTTCACCAACAAACTCACCTCGTAGATCGTGCGTCGGACGGTAAGCCACCTCCACCGGAACCGCAGGACGGCGCACGCCACACGAAATTTCTTTGACCGTCGAGACCTGTGAGGAAAAGTTTATCCGGTCGAGACTCGCGCCGCGTAGCTTGAGCATTCGCTCCCCGACTTTAACGAAGAGCGTGGTGCCTGCGCCCGCACACACAATGCGCGTTAGCAGCCCACGAATCCGCTCGCCCCCCGCTGTGTTGTTTGAACTAACAGGATTGGAAGAATCCGTTGAAGGAGGCCGCTCCCAAACGTAACTTTGCCCGCTGTCCGGTTTGCTCAGAGCGGCGTCTGAAGCAGGTGCCGCTTCTTCACCCGACGTGAACTGCGCGAGCATCGCCTGCGCCTGAGAGCGCACATGTGAATCGGCATAGTCCGGCGCGAGGTCGAGTGATTTTTTGAGAGCGGCGCGAATCGCGGCAGCCTTTTCCGGGGTGTATTCACGGGCGGATTGATTTCCGCCCGCTTCCTCTTGGCTGAGTACGTAAGCGTAGTAGAAGTGAACGAGATAGTTGGGTGAACGTGCGGCACGCTGTAAATGTCGCTTCGCCTCGGCGAGACGATTCTGGCGCACGCGCAACATGCCGAGCGCCCCCTGAACCGTCACGAGGTCAGGCTCCAGCGCGATTGCTCTCCCGAAATACGCTTCCGCGTCGCCAGTGCGATTGATGTGCAGCAGAAGGTCGCCGAGGTAGAACAGAGCCTCCGCTTCTGTCAGGGGTTCGGCCTGTTGATTCGCATACGACCCAGCCTGACGGTCGGAAGGCGCGAGTTGCGTCGGGAGCGCGTCGCGGCGAATGTACTCCTGCAATTCCTTCTCAATGGTTTGAAAGTCGGCTTGGAACGCCAACTGAAAACTATTTTCGATTGAGACACCTGCGTCCACCATGTTGAGGTAACGCGTGAGCTGTTGCTGGCGCTGGCCGTTGTTGCCCAACAAAAGATAATGCACCAACGCCCACGACTCGGCGTAGAAGACACCCGACTTATCGCGCTCGTTGTAGTGTGGGGAGTTATGGCCGACAGTGAAGAGCGTGCGCAGAGGCAGCAGGCCGTTCTGCCGCAGCAAACGGAGATAGAAGGGAATCGGCGCACCAATCACGACCTCGCCGTTCAAGAACTCGGACGTGCTGTAATACTCGGCTAATCCTTCATTCAACCACAGCGGTGCGCCGGGCACGTGATTTCTGACATGTAAGTGGACATACTCATGAAAGGCCGTGCTGAACGGACTCCGGCCACTCGGCTCCGAGGAGAACGTGATGTAGTTCATGTCCGCACCGGGCTGAAAGTACCCGGCCACGTCCGCCGGTCTTCCCCTGTAGAGCGGCTTGAACGGCTTGAAAGAGGCGTCGCTATCAAAAACAATCAGGGTCGTCGGCACAGACGAGTCATAAATGCGTTTGGCTAAAAGACGAGAAAAAAGGTCATGGAACAACTCAAGCCACGTTGCGACCTGTTGCAAATCGCGCGCGCCCGCGTTGCCGACGACGAGAAAGTTTCTGGAGCGAATACTTCTCCAACTCTCTTTCGCCCGCGAAGAGCTACAGGGTGAGGCGAGCAAAAAAGAAAAAATCAAAGCAAGACTTAGCGCCCGACGTTTCATAATCTGCTCTCCGTTGACTTGGCTGAGGCGGAGGATACGTTTGAGTTGCATGGACAAAGCCGCAAATATTGCGCCCCGAACGCAACTCGGAATATATGTGGCGCGACCGGAAAGTGTCAATGATAGTTTGCCGGCGTCAGCATCGGCGTTAAGCTGGTGTACAAGTGAGTCTTACGAATCAGGAAGTTACATCTCTCCGCTTAAGGCGCTTGTTGAGGTGCTGAGGCTTCCGGCGTAAAGTTGCGCCCGACGGTTTGCCCCGCCGCCGCCGATTCTCACGGCGGCGTGACTGAATCGCTTGTTCGTCACGATTCAAAATACGTATACTTCGGCGCACACGCCGACGAACGGAGGCCGCGACGATTGATTACGACAGTTTGCTTAGACAGCGCGACAAAAAAGTTCACCGATAGTTGCGCCGCCGCAGACATCAGCGATCTGCGCGACAACGAAAGCAAAATCGTCTGGGCGGACGTGAGCGACCCGACGAGTCAGGATTTTCTCGACCTCGCCGAAGAGTTCGACTTTCATCCGCTCTCTATCGAGGATTGCCGCAACGCGCATCAACGACCGAAGGTTGAGGAGTATCCCGGCTACTATTTCATCGTGCTTTATGAAGCCGAGTTGGTCGGGCCGCACGACAATTTAGAGTTGCGCGAGCTGAACATTTTTCTCGGCCATAACTTTCTCGTCACAGTGCATAGCCGCCCGATTCGCGCCATCACGACCGCCGCTCGTTTGTGGCACGAATGGACGGATCGGGCGGAGCAGGGGGCGGGTCTGCTCGCATATCTTTTAATGGACGCAGTGGTGGACGACTACCTGCCGCTCCTCGACGTGTTGAGCGAGCGAATGGATGACCTCGAAGATCAGATTTTCGGTGAGTTTCAGCCGGAAGCAATTCAGGATATTTTTCGCGTTAAAAAGCAGTTGCTTTATCTGCGTCGCTCGATCACACCGTTGCGCGACGTTTTCAACACAATGCTCAGGCGCGAGCAGCCGATTTTCCCGCGCGAGACGTATGTATACTTTCAGGACGTGCATGACCACATCATCCGCGTCGCCGACACGATTGATAACTTGCGCGACATGCTCGGCTCGACGATGGACGCTTACCTCTCCGTCTCCGGCAACCGCATGAACATTATCATTAAGCGGCTGACTTCCGTTTCGACGATCCTGATGTCGGTGACGCTGATCGCCGGGGTTTACGGAATGAACTTCGCATTTATGCCTGAACTGCGGTGGAGATTCGGTTACGTTTTCGCGCTGCTCTCGATGGTCGCTGTGGGAGTGGGACTTTACGCTTATCTGAGGAAGATAGAATGGCTCTAGATGACGACGCGCGTCACCGCGACGCGATGGAGAAAGCCTCGAAACTCGCCCCGCCGGAAGAGATAACTGGTAGCGTTGTGGGGAACGGCGCGGGGAATAACAATCGCGGCGCGATTGTGGTGGACACCGGCGCGTTAAAGCTTCCCGAAAATCTGCTTTCGTCGGAAGAAAAGAAATCCATGTGGTCGCGACCCGAACCAGTCGTGATCTTCATCATGTGCGCCGCGCTCCTCTTCATCGCATTCATCGCGTGGCTCATCATGGGAATGCCGCCGGCGAAGTAAGTAGGCAGCAGGCGGTAGGCAGCGGGCAATTTAAGACGGTTCCCGATTGGGCATCTGCAATCTGCAATCTCAAATTTGAGATTCAGGATTTTGAAAATAAAATCAAAGCTGCCTACTGCCCGCTGCCTACGGCTTCTTCGGCGTCGCCACGGCTGCGCCCTCACGCCCAGCGTTGTAGCCGGAGCGCGTGACGGCGACGCGCTTTTCTTTGCCGGGGGTGTCGGCCACGGCGACGCGGATGGCGCGGAAAGAACCGTCGCGCGCTTTGTTCGTCGGGTTGTAGCTGATGACGTATTGCGTCCGCATGTCGCGCGTGATTTCTTTGGCGATGTCGGGCAGTTCCTTCAGCGAGGTGGGGTAGAAGGCGCGTCCGCCGGTTTCTTTGGCGAGGCGATCCAGCAACTCGACGGCTTTGTCGCGCTTGCTCTTGCGGATGAAGCCGCGCTCACTCTCAAGCTCGTTGACGAAACCGATAACGAATATCTGCACGTCTTCTTCGCGCAGGCGGGCGAAGAGTTTATCCTGCGAGTACTGGCTGGTGCGGTCTTCGCCGTCGGTGACAAGAATCAATGCGCGGCGGCGACGGTCGTTGAGGTCGTTGCCCTTCTTGTACTCGGCGGCGCGCTCGGCAGCTAAATAGACCGCGTCAATCACTGCGGTCGCGCCGCCCTCGACGTACATGTCGTCGAGCGCGTCCATCAGCGCGTTCTGGTCGGCGGTGAAATCCTGCTTGAGTTCGATCTTGCTACTGTCAATAAAGCGCACGACGAAGGTTTCGTCGCCCGACTTGTTACTGTTGATGATCGTCTTCCCAGCATCAATCACCTGACTGATCTGGCTGCGGAGTGAGCCGGAGTTGTCTATTACCAATCCGTACTGGATCGGCACTTCTTCCTTTGTGAAATACTCGATCTTCTGCGGCACACCGTTCTCCAAGACGCGAAACTCATCTTGACGCACGTCGTTGACCGGCCGGTTGTTGCGGTCAATGACGCGGACGTTAAGGTTAATGAGGCTCGTGTCAACCTTGATGACTTCTTCCTCACCCACTTCCTGACCCGACTGCGAATCCTGTGTCTGCGTCTGCGTGTCGCCGGACTTAGGGGTAGTCTGAAGCCTTGGCGTTGATGGTTGCTGCTGCGGCGTCGGAGTTTGAGTCGCTTCCTGCGGCTGAGTCGGCGTAGTGCGACGCGGGCGCGCGTCCGCTGGCGGTTGCTGCTGCTGCTGTCCCGGCGACGATTGTTTTTGCTGCCGGGCGTGAACAGATGAGAGCGTCGCTCCCGCCAGAAACACGGTGGCACTAAACATAATCATCAGTTGTAAACGAAAAGTCGCAATGTGACTTCGGGTCTTGTGTTGTCGCATAAGGGAATATTCCTTAATGGGGACGAGTTTCAAACGCCGCGTGTTAGATGCCACTGGCGGGGAAACGACTGGCTTCTCGTTGTCGAAATGTGGGCAGTAATTTCTGACCTACAATCACGAAGCGCCTCACGAACGCCTGTCTGCTGCCTGTTGGCAGCGGAGAGGAATCGAAAGGCGCCTCGATGCGGTTGAGTTTCCCTGACGGGAATTCGCGTCGCCGGGGCAGAAACTGCAAATCACCCACACACTATTAAGACGGGTACGGAGGCTAAAGATGCGCAGGTCAAAGGCGCACGTTGCCAGTTTCCTCACGGCGCGTTAAATATCCTCACTGGCGACATCAGCACCCGCGACGCGCCACACTATGTACAGTGAGCGCGCCGCTCCCCGAAAGATTTTAGCGCGGGTTCGGAGTGGCGTAATAGCCTTCTTTACTGCGCACGAACAGGCGCGGCAATCCGCGCGGCGGCTGCACCTTTATCTTAATTTTCCGCCAC
>JBPCPQ010000478.1:0-5333 GCA_050999015.1 Pyrinomonadaceae bacterium
GAACGCCGGGAAGATGTTGGCGCTGCGCGTCACAAGGGCCAATCAAGAATGGAAATCATATTGGACTCAACTTCGTCAAGCCAATGCTTGAGAGTTCAACGCTGAGTCCCACTTTTAATTACACCCCCCACTACCGGGTTGAGGTTTAATTAGGACAATCACACCCGTGAGGGTATATAATGCGTCCTCAACATTCCGTTCTGGTCTGAAACCTTTCCCCAAAGGAGGAATCCCGAATGATCCAAAAAACTTTCGCCCTCGGCATGGTGCTGCTTCTGGCGGGCGTCTTGTCCGCACAGGACAGTAAGACGGTGAAGCTCACCGGCCTTGTGATTGACAACGCTTGCGCTAGCGGCGCTCATGGGGACGCCGCTAAGACCGCCGAAAAGGCCAAAGGACATCCCGTCTCCTGCGCGCTGATGCCCGACTGCGAGAAGAGCGGTTACTCGCTCATCGCCGGCGACAAGATGTACAAGCTCGACGATGCCGGAAACAAGAGCGTGGTGGAGACGCTGAAGAGCACCAAGAGCAAAAAAGGCTTGATGGTGATGGCTGAAGGAACGATTGAAGGCGACACGCTGCGTGTTACTAAACTTTCTGAAGTTACCGAGGACAAAGCGGGCCGCTAAAATTCTCTTCACGCTTTTCAACACGAACAAAGACCCGGAGGATTCAAATGTTCCTTCGGGTCTTTCTCTTCGCGTCGAGTTCACGCGCCGGAGGTAATTCGCAATCCTCCTACTTGGTGGCGATGTTGCCGAGGGCGATGACTTCGCCGCGCGCCAACGTCACCTCGCGCGGCACGTCTCTGCCACGAACGCTCATTCGTTTGGAGAATGCGTCGAGTAGTTCGAGGCCGCGCTCGGCGTCGCCTTTCTGTGCGTAGGCACGCGCCAGCGCGACGACGGCGGGGGTGTGATCCGGCTCCAGCTTGAGAGTGCGCTCCCAACTTTTGATGGCGAGCGGCAACTCATCGCGCAACAGTTGAAGTCGTCCCATGTTGTAGCTCGCCTCCCCGTAGTTGCCGGCCTCCTGCCGGAGCGCTGCTTCGAGCGCGTCGTGCGCTTCCTCTAATCGTCCGAGTCGAATCAGCACGACGCCAAGATTGTTCTGCGCGCGCGAGTAGTTTCCCCGGCGCTGAGAGATTGCTTTGCGATAAGCTTCCACCGCCGACTTCTCGTCGCCGAGCCGCGCGAGGGTGTTGCCGACATTGTAAAGCCCAACCGGGTCGAGACGTTCCTCATCTGTGATAGCGCGCAACTCTTTAATGGCTTCGGGCGTGCGGTTCATCTCGACGAGACGATCAACGAGCTTTCGCCGCGCGCTCGCCCGCACTTTCTCGTCCTCCGCGTTCGCCACCTCGTCGCGCAGACCGGCGAGTTCTTCTTCCTCACGGACTTTGGGATCAGCCGTCTTAACGACAGCAGAAGAATCGGAAGGAGCGGCGGAAGGAGCGGCGGGAGTGAGAGCAGGCGTCGTCGCGGCAGTTGGCGCGATGGGTGGTGTCGTAGACGGCGTGGCGGACGGCGCGTCAGCAGTGCGGCGCGGGCGCACAAACTCGGTGTTGCGGGAATCCACATCCGTCTCCACGACGGGTGGCTTCTGCTTTAATACCGGGCGCGCTGTTTTCCTTTTTCCCTGCGCCGAAGCGCCGGCCGCGACCGCGAGCACAATCACCGCGAGCGACGCGAGCCGCGACAACCGAAGTAAGCCATCTCGATTGGCGCGCTCACTTTGCACTACCAAATTGTTGTTCTTCATAATTGTCTCTCCACCTGAACCGGCGTCTGACTTACCGGTTGATAATATCCGCGAAGCGGTGTTTCGTATCGCAGCATCTCGCTCATTTTGAAGCGCGCCTTGAAGTGTTTCAGTTGGCGGTTTTGAACGAGGGCCGGCGCGGAGTCTTCTCAACGGGGGCGTAAGAAATGATGGTTCCGCCGAAGCCCACCGCCCACCCGCGTGTACGTTCGATGAAACACAAGCTTTCGAGGGGGTGAGTGGTGCCACTCATTTCGATGCGCCAGTTCGCGCCGCCATCAACGGTGTGCAGCACCGTCCCGCCGCCGCCGACCGCCCAGCCTTCCGATGCGTCAAAAAATTTCACGTCGAATAAGTCGGCATCCGTCGGCGTTGCGAGCGCGCGCCACGTGCGCCCGCCATTCGTGGTAGCGAAGACGACCCCGCCCGTGCCGACGGCCCAGCCGCGTCGCTCGTCAACAAACGAGACCGCACGCAGTTGCGCGGACGCCGGAGGCTTATCTGTCACCTGTTCAATTTGCCCCTCGCGCCACGTCGCGCCGCCGTCCGTTGTTTTCAAGATCGTCAGTCCCGCGCCGACGAGCCATCCTTGCCCGTCGTCGAGGAACGCCGCGCCGTGCAGTAGGTGCTTCGTCGGGACGCGCTGCCGCGCCCACGTCCGCCCGCCGTCCTCGGTCGCGTAGAGCGCGCCCATTTCGCCGAAGACCCACCCGCGCTCCTCGTTTGCGAAGGTGATACGAATGACGGCCAAATCAATGTCCGTGCCTGTCACTTCGACGCGCTTCCACGACGCGCCGCCGTCAGACGTTCTCAGAAGATATGAGCGCGGCTCGTCCTTCGCTTTGAGTAGATAAATGCTGCGCTCGCAAACCAGCCAACCATGCTCGGCGTCGAAGAAGTAAATGTCGTGCAGCGTGTCTTCGGTCGGGCGGCGCAAAATCCGCCAGCTCTTTCCGCCGTCAATTGTGCCGAGCAGAGCGCCGCTGCCGCCCACCGCCCAACCCCGGTCTCTGTCGAGAAAATAAACGGCGCGCAGCCACGCCAGTGTCCCCGCCGGCTGCTTCGTCCAACCGGCGTCCGCCGCGCTCGTGCTGGAAGGCAGAAGGCAGAAGGCAGAAAGCAGGATGAAGAAAGCAGAAGGCAGAAAGCGGAAGGCAGCGGGCAGCAAACATCGTACAAGTTGGCTTGAACGGCGCTCCGTGAGCAGAATAGTGCGGGCAGAAATTCTTCGTTTACTGCCTTCTGCCTTCTGCCTTCTGCCTTCTGCATTCCGCATTCCGCTAGAAGCCTCCGCCCATGAAGATGCGCGCGAAGCTGACGACCTGCACGAGACTCATCACTTTCTGGAAGGTCTTAAATTTGTTGCCAGGCACGAAAACCTGATCGCCCGGCGAGAGGAAATAGTTGTCGGGGATTTTGCCCTTTTCGATTTTGGCGATGTCAACCTGAGTTTGGCTAACCATTCCGTCAGGCCCGGTTCGCAGCACCATCACTTGCTTCTTGCCGGTCGGCAGAATGCCGCCCGCGACGATGACCGCCTCCCTCACTGAGAGACGCCGCGTCATCGGCCTGATGCCGGGTTGTCCGACATCACCCATCACCGAAAATATCGCGGACATCGCCTTGTCGAGCGAGACGGACACTTTCGGGTCAATGATGTATTCGTCCAAGTGCTTTGTGATTTCATCGGCGACTTGGCGGGTGGTTTTGCCCGCGACCTGAATGCCTTCTTTAATCAGCGGGTAGGCAATGACCCCGTTGGGCGGGACGGCGACGCCGCCCAGCGAGTAGCGCTCTTGGCCGAACACGCGCACCGAGATTACGTCTTCGGGGCCGAGGCGGTAGGAAGTCATAAAGTTATTGTAGTAAGGAACGACGACCCGCTCCTCTTCGGACAATCCCTCGCGGCGGTTGACCTGCACCTCTTCGGAAGCGCCGCTCGGCACGACGCGCGTCTCGTCGGCCTCCAACCGGTCGTTCGTTGACGGCGCCGCCGGACGCGTACTCGTGCCGCCCGCCTGCGGGGCGCTCACGTCTCCCTTCTTCTGATTGACAGTCGAGCCGGAGGCGTCGTCGCCACCACCTGCCTTCTTTGCCTCCGGCGACGCGGGCGCGCTCGTTTGGGCCGGCGCAGGCTGCTGCGCCGGCGTCGAGACTGCCCCACACGGGAACAGGGTAAATAGAATTGCGAGGGCGATTGTGGGAAAGGTGGTTGAATTGTTGTTCTTCATCACGAAACCTCCATAACTCTTCGTAAGAGGGAGAGTAATAAATTAACTTTCGGCATGTCCTTCTGTTCAGCGTCCGCCGCGACCGAACAGAATCGTCTTCACCGTCTCAAACATAATTATCGCGTCGAGCATCAGGCTCATGTTCTTAATGTAATAAAGATCGTATTGAAGCTTCTGCCGGGCGTCTTCGATTGACGATCCATAAGGGTATTTAATCTGCGCCCAGCCGGTCAGTCCCGGCGCGACTAAGTGGCGCTGTTCGTAGAAAGGGATTTCGTCAGCGAGTTGCGCGACGAAGTGCGGGCGTTCGGGACGCGGCCCGACGAAATTCATGTCGCCCTTCAGGATGTTCCAGAACTGCGGAATCTCGTCAACGCGAATCTTGCGGATGACGCGCCCGACCCTCGTCACGCGGTCGTCTTCGGCGCTCGCCCACACGGGGCCGTCCTTTTCCGCGTCGGTGCGCATCGAACGAAACTTCATCACGACGAACGTCCGCCCGTTCTTCCCGACGCGCTCCTGCCGGTAGAGCACCGGGCCTTTCGATTCGAGCTTGATTAGGAGGGCGGTCAGGAGCGCGATTGGCAACGACACGACGGCTCCGACAAACGCGACGCTACGATGCATTGCCGCGCGCGCGACGCCGCTCAGCCGCGCCTGCCGCTTGCGCCCCGAAAAGATCAGCCACGACGGGCGCAGCATATTGAGATTCACACGCCCCGTCAGCCGCTCGTAAAACGCGGTGCTTTCTTCGATGTCAACGTCTCCCGACAAACTGAGGTCGAGGAGTTGTTCGACGGGGAATTTCCCGCGCCGCTCGCCCATCGCCACGATGATGCGGTTGACGTTCTCACGCTTAACGATGTCGGCCATCTGCGACGGCAGGCCGATCAGGCGCGGATTGATGATGCTCTCGCCGATCATCTCCGGGCGGTCGTCAACAAAGCCGATGATGCGGTAACCCGCGTCGCGCCGCTCGAGGACTTCGCGCGCGAGATCAATTGCCGTCTCGCCCGAACCGACAATTAGGATGCGCTCTCCCACGTTCGGGTGACCCAAAAGCCAGTGAATCGAAATGCGCCACGCCACCATCAGGAAGAGCGCGAGCGGCATCGCGATCAGCGACACACCGCGACCGAGCATTAACTGCGGCAGCGCGTAGAACATCACCGCCAGCGCGATCCACGCGAGACCGAGCGCCTGCAAGAGTCGCAGCACCAATTCGCGCCGGTCGTGCATCACCACGAAATCGTAAAGGTCGTAAAGATAAAACGCGGCGAGACAGAACACGGCGGCGAGTGCGGCTTTATAAAAACCGTAGTCGTCGAAAAGCTCGAAATA
>JBPCPQ010000012.1:0-5667 GCA_050999015.1 Pyrinomonadaceae bacterium
CCGTCGTCAAGGAAAAATTTTCGTGCGAGGCGCAGGCAGAACGCTTGGAAAAGTTGTACGAGCGGCTCCTCTCAAATAAGAATCCCCTGCGTCCGCGAGGCGTTGCCGGGAAGCAGCGTGAAGAACCTTGGGTGGGGTAAGTCAGGTCTGGCAGGCATGCGGCAAATGATCGAGAAGAGTAACTCAAACGGGGGCATCCCGGAGCGCGTCGGCGGTGAAGAGCGTCGGCTGCGCGTGCTGGTCATCGCACCGTCGCTCGACATGCTGGGCGGACAGTCACGTCAGGCGGCGCGACTCATCGGACGCTTGCGTGAAGAGTCATCACTTGACGTGTCGTTCCTCGCCGTCAACCCGTGCCTGCCCGGAGTGCTTCGCAAGTTGCATAGTGTAAAGTTTGTGCGCACCGTCGTGACGACGCTATGGTATTGGGCGACGCTTTTGAAAGAAGCCGGAAAGTACGACATCCTGCACGTCTTCTCCGCGTCGTACTATTCCTACATGCTGTCGGCGATGCCGGCGATTCTGGTCGGGAAGCTTTTCGGCAAAAAAACAGTTCTCAATTACCGCAGCGGCGAGGCCGAGGATCATTTGCAGAACTGGCGACTGACGGCGATCCCAGTGATGCGACTCGCGGACGTGATCGTCACGCCGTCGGGTTACTTGGTTGAGGTATTCGCGCGATTCGGCCTCAAGGCGCGTCCCATCTTCAACATAGTCGAGCTTGACCGCTTTCAATTCCGTGACCGCCGCCCGCTCAGGCCAATCTTTTTAACGAGCCGTTTGCTCGAACCGCTCTACAACGTCCCGTGCGTGCTGCGCGCCTTCGCGCTGATTCAAAAGCGCATCCCGGAAGCTCGCCTCACCGTGGCCGGCGAAGGCTTCCTGCGTGAGGAATTAGAAAGTCTCGCGCGTGAGCTTAACTTGCGCAACACGGAGTTCATCGGGCGTGTGCCGTTCGAGAAGATGCCGGAGATGTACGACTCGGCGGACATCTACCTGACGGCCACCGACCTCGACAACATGCCAAGCTCAATCACCGAATGCCTCGCGTCGGGGTTGCCCGTCGTGACGACCGATGCGGGCGGCATTCCTTACATCGTGAGCCATGAAGAAACGGCGCTCATCGTCGCGCTCAACGATCACGAGGCGATGTCCGCCTCGGCGCTGCGCCTGCTCGAAGATAACGAGCTGGCAGCAAGCATAGCGGCGCGCGCGCGCGAGCATTGCCGCAAATTCAGTTGGCAGGGCGTGCAGGGCGAGTGGCTCGCGCTCTACCACGAATTGGCGAGTGCGGAGCCGGCGCTCGGGAGCCGAAGGATTGCCGGCGGCACGGCCGAGTCGTTGAGCGAGCGTTAATGAATTCTGCCTTCAACAAACTGAAGAAGCTAAAGGGAAGAAGCTTCGCAGAATTTCGCGCGCGCGCCGGACAAGCTGTTGCCGCGCGCGCGGAAGTCTACGGACTTTCCGCCGAGAGTCGCGTACCCGTAGACGCCGAGTTCTTCAAGTTGTTCGATGAGACACGCTTTGCATCGCCCGAACTTTCCGCAGAAAAACTACTCAAACATTTTCGCACACGCCGCCCGCCAAACTTCTTCGCCGCGTTCGCCGACCGCGCGACGACGCGAGATGAGTTGCGCCGGCGTTGGGCTGAATCCGGCGCTTCAGTAATCGCCCGCGCCGAGCGCATCCTCGAAGGGCAATTCGATCTTCTCGGTTTGCGCGATCTCGATTTCGGCCATCCGGTTGATTGGCATCGGGAGCCGGTTTCGGGGAAAAGCTCGCCGCGCGTTCACTGGAGTCGCATCGCGGAAGTTGACGCATCGCAGACGGGCGACAAAAAAATCGTCTGGGAGCTAAACCGCCACCAATTTTTTCAAACACTCGGACGCGCTTATTGGCTGACAGGTGATGAGCGCTTCGCGCAAAGTTTCGCCGCGTACATTACTCAGTGGATGAAAGAGAATCCGCCGGCGGTCGGCGTCAACTGGATCAGCAACTTGGAAGTCGCCTTTCGCTCGATCTCGTGGCTGTGGGCGCTCCATTTTTTCAAAGAGTCACAGCACCTCACGTCAGAAATCTTTCTGCGCGTTTTGAAATTTCTTTACCTGCACGGCCGTCATCTCGAAACTTATCTTTCAACTTACTTCAGCCCGAACACGCACTTGACCGGCGAGGCGCTCGGACTCTTCTACCTCGGCACGCTGCTGCCCGAATTGAAATGCGCGGGGCGTTGGCGCGCGACCGGAGAGCGCATTCTGCTCGAACGTCTGGCGCGGCACGTTAGGCCAGACGGCACGTATTTCGAGGAGACGAGTTATTACCATCGCTACACCACGGATTTCTACACGCACTTTCTTATTCTCTTGCGGGCGAACGATCAATTGGTCGGCAGTGAGGTTGAAGAAAAGCTGACGACCCTGCTCGATCATTTGATGTACATCACGAAGCCGGACGGCACAACGCCGATCTTCGGCGACGACGACGGCGGGCGCTTAGTTGTGCTCAACGAAAGCGCGCCGAACGATTTCCGCGCCGCACTCTCAACCGGAGCCGCGCTCTTCGGGCGTGGAGATTACAAGTACGTCGCCGGCGATGCTGCGGAAGAAACATTGTGGCTGCTCGGTGCCGAGGGCTTGCGCGCGTTCGACGCGCTCGACGCGCAACCCCCCGCCGCGACTTCGCGCGCTTTCCCTGACGGCGGCTACTACGTGATGCGCGACAATTGGACGCACCGATCTAATTACCTCCTCGTTGACTGCGGGCCGCACGGCGAAGCGACATGTGGTTACGCGCACGCGCACGCCGACGCGCTGGCGCTCGTCGAGTTGGCGGCGCAGGGGCGCACGCTTCTCGTTGACCCCGGAACTTACGCCTACACCAGTTCAATCGAGGCGCGCGATTGGTTTCGCGCGACGGCGGCGCACAACGCACTTACGATTGACGGCGAATCGTCGTCCGTACCCGGCGGCCCGTTCGCGTGGAAGCAAATTGCCGAAGTGACGACGCGCGCGTGGGTCAGCCGCGAGCGCTTCGACTTTTTAGAGGGCGAGCATAACGGGTACGCACGGTTCCGCGCGTCCGCGACGCACACGCGCAGCGTCCTCTTTCTCAAAGGCGATTACTGGATCGTGCGTGACCGGGTTGAAACCGAAGGCGCGCACCATTACGACCTTCACTTTCATTTCGCGCCGGGTGCGAATCCCGACATTGAAAATGACAATGAAAGCGTTAGCGTGCGTGAGCAACAGGACAGCTGACCCGGCATTCAACTGTTTGCTTTCGGGGGCGGGGGACAATGGCGCGGCGGCGAAGGATGGGTCTCGCCGTGTTACGGTGAGCGAGTGAAGGCACCGACCTACACATTCTCGGCGGAGGCCGAACGCGCGCCGGAGTTCTTCACTTTCATCGTCCCGCGCGTGGCACATCAATCGGAGATTCACGCGCGCCGACTCGAAGTCGAAACTCGCGGCCACGCTTTCGAGATAACGAATGGAGTGCATCGAGACTTAATCGCGCTATGCGACGGCGAATCCATCGAAGCGTCGGGACTTCTTTCCGATTTTGCGTGGGCGCTGGTACGCACGACGCGCGACACGAATGAGGTGAGCGAAATCCTCGCGCTCGGCGGGCGGCGGCTTCGCTTCAATGGCGTCGAATTGTTCAAAGCGGCGGAGCGAATCGGTTACGTGTCCGTGCGTCTGAGCGGCGATGATCTGATCATTGAGACTGACGCGCGCGGGAGTTTCAAGATAACCGGCTTGGGAGCAGCGCGCGTGGGTTTGAACGGCGAATCATTTGCCGTGAACGGCGCTTTGCATTTACATTTCATAGACGGCCATTTGGCCGATCCCGCGACGGAATGTGTGGCGGCGGGAGTTTTAGTCTGAGTTCAGCTTCTTAAATTCATTATGTGTGGGATTAACGGAATAGCTTTTTCGAGTCGGTCTGGTCGCCGCGTTGATAGGGCGACGCTTGAGCGGATGCGCGACGTGATTACACATCGCGGGCCGGACGACAGCGGTTTGTTCATTGACGGCGCAATCGGTCTCGGCCACCGTCGCCTGAGTATTGTTGACGTGGCGGCGGGTCATCAGCCGATGACGAACGAAGACGGCTCGCTACAGATCATCTACAACGGCGAGATTTATAACCACGCCGATTACCGCGCCGGACTCGAAGCGCGCGGGCATCGCTACGTGACGCACTGCGACACCGAGACGATCCTGCACCTGTACGAAGAAGACGGCGCGAGGTGCGTCGAAAAACTGCGCGGCATGTTCGCCTTCGCCATCTGGGACGCGCGCCGCAGGGAATTATTCATCGCGCGCGACCGGCTCGGCGTCAAACCGCTCTACTACGTTCACAACGACGACGGCTCACTCTACTTCGCTTCAGAAATTAAATCATTACTCGCGGCGCGTGCCGTCGCGCCCGAAATAAATTTCCGCACGCTTCCTGATTATCTAGCGAATCATGCGCCGTCGGGCGACGAGACGCTGTACGTCGGCGTGCGCCGCCTGCCCGCCGGCCACACGCTACTGTGGCGCGACGGGCAAGTTGAGATCAAAAAGTATTGGGACATTTCTTTCGCGCGTAGTGAAGAGGACGCCGGGCGGGGCGAAGAGGATTACATCGAAGAATGGGCGGAAACGTTCCGCACGTCGGTGCGACTGAGGCTGATGGCGGACGTGCCGCTCGGCATGTTCCTTTCGGGCGGGATTGATTCATCGGCGATTGCGGCGGTGATGAGCGGCATGGTGGATGAGCCGATCAAAACTTTCTCCGTCGCCTTCGCGGAGCGCGAGGCCAACGAGTTGGAATATGCGCGCCTCGTCGCCAATGCTTACAAGACGGATCATCACGAAATCATCGTCACGCCGGACGACTTTCTCTCGATGTGGCCGAAGCTGGTATGGCACGAAGACGAGCCGCTCGCGCATCTGGCGAGCGTGCCGCTCTACTTCGTCTCGCGCCTCGCGTCTGAGCACGTCAAAGTGGTCTTGACCGGCGAAGGCAGCGACGAGCTTTTGGCCGGCTACCAGCGTTACTACAAAACTCTCTACAACCAGAAAATCGGCGCGCAGTATCACCGCCTGACGAATGAATCTTTGCGCGGCGTCGTGCGCCGGCAGATTGAGAGTCTCGGTGCCGGTTCACTCGTCCGACGAAAATTGTCACGCACGTTCCTATGTCTGCCGCTCGACCTTGAGAGTATTTACTTCGATAACTTCGCCGTCTTTCCGCGCGCGATGCAGAACGAGCTTTTGGCGCCGGAGACGAAAGAGCGCACCGGGGGCGTCAGCCCTTACGCCGAGATCAACCGGTTCCTGAAGGGCAACGACGCCACGTCGCCGCTCAACCAGTGGCTTTACACCGACATCAAAACTTACCTGCACGAGCTTCTGATGAAGCAGGATCAAATGAGCATGGCCGCTTCGATTGAAAGCCGCGTGCCGTTTCTCGATCATAAGTTGGTGGAACTGACGGCGCGTCTGCCGGAGCGTCTGAAGTTGCGCGGCTTGACGACGAAGTACGTGCTGCGCCGCAGCATGAAGGGCGTGCTTCCCGATGTGATTCTAAAGCGTCCGAAGATGGGCTTTCCCGTTCCACTCGGTAAGTGGTTTCGCGGGCAGTTCCGGCCCGTCATTGACGAGTACGTGTTAGGCG
>JBPCPQ010000135.1:0-3397 GCA_050999015.1 Pyrinomonadaceae bacterium
TGCAGCGCCGCACCAACCGTCGCCAACGACGCCCCGATAATCCCCGCCATCAAAACGCGCGGCAGACGCAACTGAAAGAAGACCGCCCGCGCCGTCTCATCCGTTCTGAGCGCCGAGATGTCAAGCGCCTTATAGCCGACCCACAGCGAGGCAAGCGTCACGACGAGCAGCACCATTGACAGCAACGCGAGCGCGCGCCACAAGCGCATGCCCGCTGCGGGCGATTGCGGATTGCGGATTGCGGATTGCGGATTGGAAGCTGGTTTAGCCACTTGTCGCATGCTCAATGTCATTAGCCTTACGCCAGCATCATTATCAGTTAATCCTCAATCCTCAATCCTCAGACTTCTGACCACACGAACGTGTGGCCGAAGGCTTGGCGGGCGCGGATGTGAGCGTCGCCATAGATGTCGGCCAGCACGTCGTCGCGAAGCACGTCCGACGGGGTGCCTTGCGCAACGATTGCGCCGCAGCGCATCGCAAACACGTGGTCAAAAATCGGATCAAGCAACTGTAGATCGTGTGTGATGACGAGTGCGGTGATGTCGCGCTCGTCGCGGAGGCGGCGGAGGTGGCGCACCATTCCGGCGCGGTGCTTCAAATCGAGTGCCGACGCCGGCTCATCCAGAAGCAGGCATTCCGGCTCCTGCGCGAGTGCGCGGGCGAGGGCGACCATCTGCCGCTCGCCGCCTGATAGCTCCGTCACCGGGCGCGCGGCGAGGTGCGACGCATCAAGCGACGCGAGCGCACCTTCGGCGATTTCACGATCACGCTTGTTCTCGAATTGAAAGCGCGAAAGGTACGGGCTGCGCCCCATCAGCACGACTTCGAGCGCGGTGAACGGAAAGACAGTCGAGACGGTCTGCGGCACGTAGGCGATGCGACGCGCGCGCGCGCGGGGTTCGATTGACGAAAGCGGCGTGTCGTCAAACAGAACCTCGCCGCGCGAAGGTTCGAGCAATCCGCCGAGCAGTCGCACGAGCGTTGACTTGCCGGAGCCGTTCGCGCCGATCAGCGCGCCGAGCGTCCCGCGCGGCAACTGAAGCGACGCACCCGCGATAACTTCCGGCGCATCCCGGCTGTAGGCGAAATGTAAGTCACGCGTTTCGATGAGCGCGGCGCTTCGCTCGCTCACTTCTTTTCATCCTCCGGCGTCGCGTTCTCCTCCGCCGGGATAGAGCGCCCGCCGCCCCCACCGAGTACGTCGGCGTGAATGATCCGCGCAAACGCCAGCGCGCTTTTGCCGATGAATTGCGACGGATGCAGCACCGACGTTTCACGCAGAGGATAGACGCGCCCCTCGCGCACCGCCCGCAATTGCGACAATTCGTTCCATACGGCGCGCGGGTCTTCGGCAAACTTTCCTTCCGCGCCCTGCACCATGTCAATAATGATTTCGGGGTCGAGCGCGACAATCGCCTCCTTGTTGATTTTGCCGTAACCCTTCTCGGCGAGCGGCGCGATTGAAACGCCGCCGGCGATTTCAATCAACTGCGCGATAAAACTTCCCTCGGTCGCGGTGTACAAATCGCGCAGAGTGCCCGGCACGCGGTCAACGACGCACAGCACGCGCCGCTTCGGTAAATCTTTTGTGAGCGCCCGCACTCTGTCAATTTCGGCGCGCGTCCCTGCGGCGAGTTGCTCGGCTTCGCGCACGTTGTCCGTCGCCAGCCCGATGTCCCGCATCGCGGTGAACGCATCTTCAATCGAACGACTCGGCACGACGAGCGTCAGAATCTTCAATTCTTCGAGCCGGTCTTTGACGAACGGCGCTTCGGCGTCCGTCATAATCACGAGGTCAGGTTTGAGCGACGCGAGGCGTTCGAGATTCGTGTTCTGCCAGCCGCCGACGCGCGTCAAGCTCTTAACGCCCGGCGGATATTCGCAGTAGTCCGAGACGGCAACGACGCGCGGAAATGCTCCGACGCCGTCGAGTATCTCCGTCACACTCGGACTGAGCGAGACGATGCGTTGCGCTTGATTCTGTGGCCGGGCAATAGGTTCAGGGTTTGATGGCGTTTGAGTGTTGCCGCATCCCGCGATGAGCAACATGACACACAATACAATCGTCAGCCCGTTTAGCGGCGGGCGATGTCCGCCATCGGCGACGTAGAAACGGCGGTAGTTGTTAGAAAGCAATGCCGCCTGTCTCGTCCCGAAGGGACGAAGGAGATTAGCCGGTGGTAAAACCACCGGAGTTGACGGTTGAATCTGGTCGCGCCCTGAAGGGGCACGGGAATTGTCTGCCACACGCGCTCCGGCGTCCCGGCCGGGACGCGGCTTCAATGGTACTTGGTGTCCGGTGGTTACGCCACCGGCTAATTTCCGACGCGCCCCAGCGCTTCATGCAACACTACTTCCTGCCTACTATCGAAACAGCGACATAGCCCGACTCTATAATGAGAGATAGAGTCAGCCTCACCTCTCATCTTCATATTCAATACCGCTTTCCCCGAACTTACTTTCACGCGGACGCTCAAAGTTAGTGTCTTCGACTATCGCCCCCGTCTTCCGGTATGGACAATGCCGGCAGCCGCTTTCGCAACAATAGCCGCGCCGTAAATGATACCGCGTGGTGAACACGAGCGCCGCGCCTTCCAGATAAAAGTCTTCGCCCTCTCTTAAGGGATGAGGGCGGAGGGATGAGGGATGAACAGGAAACGAATCATCAACTTCAAGTCGTTCATGGCGAGCGGAGACGGAAGTATCACGGTCGCCCGCTCCACCGACGATTGCTAACTCGTCTCTCACAGCCCTTTTTTCATCCCTCATCTCTCCGCCCTCATCCCTTCTAAAAGTTGAATGCCGCGCCCGCACGCGCGGTGCGTCCCGGCGTGCGGAATCCGTTCTCGTAGTTTTGGCGGTCGAACATGTTTTCCACTTTGCCGAAGAAGCGAATCGAGCGCGCGTCATCAAGCGGCAGCGTGTAACTCCCGACCGCATCCGCCTTCACGATGCCGTCAAAGCGATAGACGCGGCTGGCGAACGTGCGATTATCAAAGACCGGCGCGAGGTAACCCCTCGACGCGACCAGATCGAAGTTGACGGCGACGCGCCGCCCGAAGCGTTGCGTGGCGACGAGCGAGAATTGGTGATCGGGAATCACAAAGGCGCTGATGACGTTTTCGAGTCGCGGCGTGCGTTCGTCGCTGTTGGTGTAGGTGTAGGCGGCGAATAAGTCGAACGTGCGAGCGGGAGCGACCGTCGCGCTCACTTCGACGCCGCGCGCGAGTCCGCCGCCGGTGTTGAGGTAACCGCCAAAGATACGGTCGAACGTCGTGACTGAACCGAAGCCGACGACTTCCTGTAGCCGCGTGTAAAAGTAAGTGGCCGAAAGGCGCACGCGGTTGTTACGAATCGTCTGGTCAACGCCGGCGTCAAAGGCGATGGAGCGTTC
>JBPCPQ010000064.1:0-1565 GCA_050999015.1 Pyrinomonadaceae bacterium
GGCTTTATCTCTGCGTTCTCGGCGACTTCTCGGCGTCCTGCGGCGGTTAAGGTTCTATGCACTAACCGCAGAGAACGCAAAGGCATGACGCAAAGGACGCAGAGAGAGGCCACTTCCTACCCTTGATTCGCATTACTCTCACTCGACAATGCTGAATTCCGCCGCCGTCCAACGCCTTTCTCGTTCGGAGATGTGAAAGGCGCGCAGCACGCCCAGGCCTTCGGCGGTGAAACCGACGATTAAGTAAACTGCCGAAGGATAAAAAGCAAGCCGCACGTCCGTTTCCGACGGCACCGGCTCGGCGGAGTTCGGATGAGAATGATAGATCGCCAGAATCTGCTCGCCGCGCTCGCGCATTTGTCGCTGTGCCGCAAACAACTCCTCTGGCGCCGCTTCATAGGTCTTTAATGAATCACGCGCGACGTTGCGCAGACGATACAGCGCCTCCGCCACACGCCCGCGCCCGCCGATCAAACCACAGCACTCCGATGGCCTCGCCGCTCGCGCGTGCGAGAAAATCTCCTCGATTTGTGCGCGCCGGAGCGTGATGATAATCCGCCTTCCTTTCGCGGACCGCGCCCTAATTCGACGGACGGGCGGGACTACGATTCGTCAACTCATCCTTGATAACTGTGCCGCCCTTCATCACGAAGCGCACGCGCTCAAGCTCCGTGATGTCTTTCACGGGGTCGCCCGCGAGGGCGATCAAGTCGGCAAACTTGCCCGCCTCGATGCTGCCGATCAAAGCTTTTTCACCGACAAACAACTCTGCGTTATTGATCGTCGCCGCGCTGATGATTTCGAGCGGCGTCATGCCGGACTCAGCGTAGGCGCGAAACATGAGTTTGCTCGTCTGCCCGCGTGTTCGCCCCGGCTCGGCGTAGTAGGCATCCGACCCGGCGGAGATACGCACGCCCATCTTGATGGCGCGCGCCAGACGCTCGCGGCTCCCGCTCGTAAAGCCTTTGATGTTTTGGAGAGCGGCTTTCTGCTCGTCCGGCGTCAAATTCGGCGGCAGGTAAAAGTCTGAGGGGAAGTCCGTCGGGACGAGAAAGATTTTCTTTCCGGCCATCATCTTGAGCGCGTCGTCGGGGATCGTGTAGGCGTGTTCGATTGAGTCAACGCCGGCCTCTGCGGCGATACGCGTCGCCGCGTCGCCGATGGCGTGCGCAGACACCTTGCGGTTCACGCGATGCGCTTCCTCGACGGTCACTTTCAACTCTTCGAGCGACACGACGCGCGGCCCCGTGTTGACGATCACCTTGATGCAATCCGCGCCGTCGTAGAAAGCCTGTCGCACCGCGCGGCGCGCCTCTTCGACACCGCTAATGACGACATACTCCTGTTCGAGTATCTTCTGCATCTCCGCCGACACACCGCCGAACTGCCCGCCCGCCGCGGAGAGCGCACGGGTCGAAGCGAAGAGGCGCGGCCCCACAACCCAACCTGAACGAATCGCATCGCGCAGCGCGACATCGCCGTTCCAACCGGAGTTGCCGAGATCGCGCACCGCCGTAAAACCCGCCTCCAACATCTCGCGCGCTTGCAACGCGCCGAGCAGCGCG
>JBPCPQ010000072.1:0-2765 GCA_050999015.1 Pyrinomonadaceae bacterium
GAGCGTTCGCGTTCTCCTGCGATTTGATTTGTTCAATGACGGGACGCTTGAACGGCACGACGTAGATGCCGCGCGCGCGCACCGGCAGCGCCGACTTCGTTGTGCGGCGGCTTTCGATCAACACAACTGAAGCTTGATAAGCGGCGCTCGGACGGTAGTTCGACTGAAACGCCGCCCAGAGTTTGGAGATTTCCTCGGCGTTCATCGAATGCGGCGTAATCTTGATTTGCTCGACTTGTTCGGCCAGTTCGGAAGTGAACAACGCTTCGAGCGCGGGCGGAAGACCGCCGCCGGACGTGACGGAAGAAGGCGGCGCGAGCGAGCGGCGAATCGCGGCGCGCGTCAAAACCGGTGTTTCATAAAGAAGCTGCATCCCGTAACCCAACAGAATCTCGGCGTGCAATTCCTCCGCGCCGTAAGCGGTCAACAAGTAATGAAGGTCAAGCGCGAGCGGCGGATTGCTGACCCGTTCGCCGTTTGCGTCGCGCGACGGCAGCGCGATGTTGCGCCAACCCATGTTGGGCGTGACTTGGTAGAGAAATAAATTGAGGCGACTCGTCTCATTGGATTCCTTGACGTTAATGCGGTCGGGCGGGAGCGCGCTCACCGTCACGTCGCCGACGCTTGAGGCGAGGTTGTGGTCAATCATGCCGTTGTTAAGCAGGTCTTTCAGCACGGCAGTGACCGAGGCGATGGCTAAGGCGTTGCTCATCGCGCGCCCCTTTCGCCCTTCTTCAGGTAATCCTCCAGCGAAGGGGATGCGGGCGCGCTACGCGCCGGGCGTGCTGGCGGCGTAGCAGGCATCACCGCCCGCACCTCGACGCGCCCGATGGTGACTTTAATGCGCGGCGCACTATCGCCTGCTTCAGCTTGTTCACTCCTCGCTAGAGACGGCGCGGTGGCACGGGGCGTGATACTTCGCGGAACGACGGGCGCTGAATGTCTCAAAGACGTCGGGGGAGTTTGTGCCGATGGATTATGTTGCGTCGGGGCGCTGTGCCGTGATCCTTCGGCTTCGTGGCGCGCGTCGCGGATGTTTAAGCTCCGCCCGTCATGGTCCTGTAAATTTCTTTCGCCGCCACGTTCACGCGACGCGCTTTCCTCTCCGCCGCTCCTCGCCGCATTGAGCGCGGCGGCGTTTCTAATCGGGGAAATGTAATTATCATTTGATCTTTCGCTTCGCGCGTCCAGTGTTTGAATTGATTCGTTAAATATCGTGTCTTCGGTTGGATTGAAGGACGCTGGTTTTCCAGATGGTTTTTTTTGATTCGGACGCGCCGCCGAACGCCCGCCTTCCCGCTCCTCGTGCCGGCGAGAGGAACGGAAGGGCGGCTCGCTATCGCGGCGTACCGTCGCGTCTGTTAGCACGCTCGAATCAGAGTCGTGTCGCGGGCGCGATGTTGAAGCATCAAGGTCATGCGGAAGGAAAGTTTGTCGGGACAACACGTCTTCAGCGTCGCGCTCGATTTCTTCCCTCTCGGAGTCGAGCGAATAACCGCCGCGCACGCCGGAGTGTGCTAACGGCGGCTCGAAGCGCGACGACAAACGCGGCCTCGCCACTCTGGCGACGCTGAGCGTGCGGGCTGCCAGATTTGAAAGGTAGTCGCTCATCCGTTGATCAGATTAAGATAGTGATGACGGCGCGAAGCGGTCATGTTCAGAATGTCCCGTTCGCGCCAACCGTAACGCGACGCGATGATATGCACCTCACTCAGCAGACGCTCGGCCCACGCGCTAATCTCATCCCAGAAAAAAAATTCGATGTCGAACTGCTCCTGCCAACGCGCGCCGCACTGCGGGCACGCGAGCGCGAGTTGGACGTCCGCTTGCGAATCGGCCTGCCGCATATGTTCGGTAATCGCCGTGATGACCTCATCGGGCAAACTCTTAACAGCGACTTCTTCGCCCGCGCGCTCGATTGTCAAAAGACAGCGTTCAAGAAGCACATGTTTGGCCGCGCCGATTCCCTTCTGCCCGCTGTCGGCGATGGCCTCTAAGTCAAGGCTGTTCGGCAAACGAAATCTCACTTCGTAGCCGCCGGCTCTCAAGGTGAAAGTCTCCGGCGCGTCTTCGCCCGCCACCCCATCCACTGATGCCACGCGTAAATCATCGGCATTGATGTTCAACTCCACCTGTTGATGACATTCGGGACACGTCGCCAGACTCGTGAGTTGCGGCCCGAACATCCATTCGCGGAGCGTCAGCAGCCGGGCGTCCCGCCCGCCGATGCTCAACCGCGCGAGCGCTTCGGGCGACAACTCAGGACAGGCCGCGCCGAGCAGCGAGAGCGCCCGCCGGGGCGGCGTCTGCGATTTTCCCCGCTCCCAAACCTCCAAAAGCTCGGGGGCTGTTAAAGCGCGCATCGCTATTTATCAGGCCGGCTCGACGAACGACGGCTCGGCCGGCTCGGCTACGTCGAAGTCGCGCTCCCAGCCTTCATGCTCCAGCTTGATTGATTGAATGGCGACGGCGTTGGCGTTGGCGTCGAGGTCGGGCAGAGACTGGTACTCCGAGACCCAGCAGCGGAACACCCTGTAAGCAATGGCGAGTTGTCCGGCCTCGTTGTAGACCTCAATGATGATGTCTTTGCGAAAGTCTTTCAGAGAGACTTCCGCTCCGAGTCCCGAACCGAAGTTCCAGACCTTGTTGGCCCACTGCTCAAATTCTTTGTCGTGCGTGACGCCGCGCTCTAAGCTGATCGGGTCGTACTCGGTGCGCCCCGGCGACTTGCGGCTGCTCGACGGGTCGCCGCCCTCGCGGTGCTT
>JBPCPQ010000133.1:0-8284 GCA_050999015.1 Pyrinomonadaceae bacterium
AGTGCCGCGCCGACGGCCATCAGCAGAAACCGCGACGAAGTCATCAGGGCATTGCCCGCGAGCAACTCGCGGTCGCCGGTGACGTTCGGCAGCGCTGCGTTTTTCCCCGCCTCGAAGAATGCAGAGACCAACGTCGAGATGACCGGGCAGACGTAAGCGATCCACAAATCGTCGGGCGTTCTGACGAGCAGGAAACCGAGCGCGAAAACGGCACGCGCCGCGTCGGACGCGATCATCACCGTGCGGCGCGACCAGCGATCCACGAGCGCCCCCGCGAACGGCGCGAACAGCGCGAACGGGGCGAGGCGCGCGACGATCAGAATCGCCGTCGCTTCCGGTGCGCCCGCCGACACCACGCGCACGAGTCCCAGTCCGGCGATGAAGTTGAACCAATTGCCGAGTTCGGAAATCACCTGCCCCGCCCACAACCGCCTGAACGATTGATTGCGGCGCAGCAACTGCGTGTAGGTCAGCGAAGACATAAACAGGAGTCAGAAGTCAGCAAGCATTTTGACTTCTGACTCCTGACTCTTTGCGGTCGGCGATTCGTGATTGCTCGCGCGGAAGCTTAGTTCTCGCCGAGCGCGCGGACGTGTGCGCGGACGGTATTGCCGAGCGTCTCAAGATTGTAGCCGCCTTCGAGGCATGAGATGAGACGCCCCGTGCAGGCGTGCGCGGCCCACTTTTTGATGGTGCGGGTTAGCGCGATGAAATCTTCGTCTTCGAGCAGCAATTGTCCGAGCGGGTCGCCTCGGTGCGCATCGAAGCCGGCGGAAATGAATATCAAATCCGGCTTGAACTTCCCGGCAATTTCTTCGATGGCGGTGTCGAACATGCGGCGCTGCTCTTTAGCCGGCGTCGCGGCGCGCACGGGCACGTTGAGCGTGAAGCCGCGCCCGCGTCCCATCCCCGTTTCGCCGCGCGCGCCCGTTCCCGGATACCACGGGTACTGATGCGTTGAGAAGAAGAACACCGACGGGTCGTCGTAAAAAATCCCCTGCGTGCCATTGCCGTGATGCACGTCCCAGTCAACGATGACGACGCGCTCAATTTCTTTATAACGCGATTGCGCATAGCGCGCGGCGATGGCGACAGTATTGAATAGACAGAAACCCATCGCGCGCTCGGCGGTGGCATGATGACCGGGCGGACGCACCGGAAGAAAAGCGTTATCTGCTTCGCCTTTCATCACCGCATCCACCGCGCGACAGCCCGCGCCCGCCGCCCGGAGCGCCGCGTCGAGTGAGCGCATTGAAACGATTGTGTCAGCGTCGAGATAGCCCAAGCCCTCGCTCACCGCGCGCTCAACACGCTTGAAGTGCTGCGGCGAGTGGCACGCCTGCACGTCGCCGCGCGGCGCGATTGGCGCTTCCATTTCCAACAACGCCGGCCACAACGCGGCGTCGTTTTTAAGACCATCAATCACGACACGGTAGCGCTGAGGATTCTCCGGGTGTCCCGTGCCGGTGTCGTGCTGTTCATAAACCGGATGATGGATGATGGCGGTCTTCATGGGAGCGATTATGCGAGAGCGTTCCGAGCAAGGTCAAACACCCGGTTCGTGCCGACGATGCTTTTCAATTTATTATGAGAATAATGAGCATGGAAATAGTACGCGCAGACAATGGTCAAAAGCGGTCAACTGTTGTCTTGGTAACATTAGGGTACGAAGTTAAATTGTGGCAAGGACTCGTTTTGTGTGACTTATAGTGATGCCACTTCGGTCGCGGAATAAGATTTGCCATTCAGCCTCAACGTGGCAAAAGGCAACCCTTCTGTCCCCTCAAACGGAATGTTTCTAAGAGGCTTCGTTGATGCCTCCAACGCGATGCCCGGAAAATATATAAAGGTAGCTTTAGCTGACAGCTTACGGGGCGTAACTTATGAAAAAACTTTTGATCTTAATGACGTGTTTCGTATTTTTAGCAACGGCGGTAGTTCCTGAAACATTCGGTCAGGATCGCCGGCGTTCGCGCTTCGGACGTAAGTCTCGCACGGCGGCGATTATCGGTGGCGGCGCGGTCGCCGGGGCGTTGCTCGGCGGCACAAAAGGCGCGGCCATCGGTGGTGGCGGCGCGACTGTCTATGCGATGAACAGAGGCGCGGCGCGGCGTAACTTCAAGCGTCGCAATCGCACGCTCGCTACTGTTGCCGGCGGCACCGCGCTCGGTGCAGGCGTCGGCGCAGCAGCAGGTGGTAAGAAGGCTGCCACAGCCGGAGCTATAGTCGGTGGCGGCGGCACGTACCTCTACAGCCGGAGCAAGCGCGCACGTCGTCCCTACTAACAAAGCAATCGAGGGAGCGGTTGAAAGTATTGGCCGCTCCTTTTCACTTTTCTTGCCGGCCCCACACAAGTCCCAATAATCATCTCACCTCGTAATCAGGCAACCCGGAACCGAACAACTCAAAGTCTTATCAGGAGAAAAACATTTATGTCATACGACGAAGAAGAGCAGCGAAGAAGCCGCGTTGTAGTCGAAACGCCGACCGCTCGGCGCGAGGTCGTGCATACACAGACGACGCGGACGCCCGAACGCGAGGGCTTCTCGACTGGCATGGTGGCCGCTGTCGCGATGGCCGCCATCGCCGCGACCGCTTTGATTTTCCTTTTTCTAATGAACCGGAGCGACGATACCGCGAACACCAACGTGAGTATCTCGACGCAGCCGACGCCGGTGGCGCAGTCAACGATCATCGTACAGCAACCTGCGACGCAGCCGACGCCGATCATTATTCAGCAAGCGCCGCCGACAACAATGATGCAGCCCGCGCCGGTCGTCATCACGCAACCGCCGGCGGCGGCCACTCCGGCGACAACTCCGAGCGTGCCCGACGACGCGACGCTGCAAAGCAGCATTGATAGAGAATTTCGGGAAGACGCTGACATCTCCGTCACCGACGTGACTGCGACAATGCTCGACGGCAAGGCGACGCTGATCGGAACTGTCAAATCGCAGGAATTAAAACGCCGCGCTGAGAAACTAGCTTATAAAATCAAAGGCGTGCGAAGCGTTGATAACAAGATTGTGGTCGAGAGCGCCGGCTTGACCGTACCGTAAACTCCGATCACACAAAAATATTAACGCGCCGCGAACTCCTGTCGGTTCGCGGCGCGTTCCTGTGTTTTATCTTTTTGTGTTTTGTCTTTCGCGCCGTCTTTACACGACGGCAACTCTCGACATTTCAATAGCCTTCCGTATGCTGGCGTAGCCACTCGTTCATTTCTTCCTCTGACGGCTCGCGCTTCAATTCGTCGCGTAGCCGCCCTCGCAAATACTCGTGTTCGTCGCGCGCCGCATCTTCAAGCGAGTTGTTGGAGTCTTCTCCGTCGGGAGATTCTTCCGAGGCTTCGGCGAGCATGTTTTCGCAGCGAAGGATTTCAAGAGTCGTCATAACGCCGTCCGGTGACCATTCCCGCGAATCGTATTGCACGCGCATTTCTTACTTTCTCTCCTCGTTAAGTCGCTAATAGGTTAAACCGCTCGCACCTCAGCCGCCCTAATGAATATCTCGCGGGCGACGGGTGATGTCTCCACCACAAAGTCAGACTCCACGCCCCGGATAAGGATTTTTCGCCGCCCGGCTTCGCCCGCGTAAAACTCGACTTCTTCGATTAAGCATTCGATTGGCGCGGATGTAAGCTCAATAGACCCTGAGACACTGTCGCTCTCCGCCCCGTCAAGCAGCAGATCAATCCCATCACTTAACGCATTCTTTTCTGCTTCGCCGACGCCAAGTTCGGAGACGGCGACTCCTTTCGGAAGCAGCCCCATTTCCCCGTCAACATAGATTGTCAAAACGAAACCGATGTCCAGCAGGATGTGCAACGACTCGTCGGCGTGAAAGTATCCGATGACGGTCGCGCCGATAACGTGCGCGATTACATGATCCTGATGAACATTCGTCGGTGCCGTGTTCCAGTTGATTTCCATGCGAATACTTTTCACTCGATCAAATACCTCGCACGCATGGTACGCACAGCGCGCCCGTTGGCGCAACGTGCGGGCATAAGCGTTTAGGCTCTGCTATTCGCATCAAGTATAATCATCCAAATAATGACTGTAAGGTGTCGAATGATTCCCGGTGACTACCTCGTCCGGTTGTTCATCTCAGCGGTTGTGTTATGCACGGCGGCTCAATCTTTCGGCGCTCGCACCGAAAGCGCGGCGCGCGAAAGCAACAAGCCGGCTCAGTCTCAATCAAAGCCGCCGGGGGGGCGCTCCGAGTCAATTCGTTTCACCGACATGGCGCCGCGTTCGCGCTTCACTTACATCACGAACAATCACTTCACCGGCAGAAAGTATTTTCCGCAGCCGATGTGTGGCGGCGTCGCCGTCTTCGACTTCGACAACGACGGGCGGCTCGACATCTTTTTGACGAACGGCGCGAAGCTGCCCGAAATGAAAAAGACGGACGCTTCGTTCTACAACGCGCTGCTGCGCGGCAGGGGCGACGGCACCTTCGACGACGTGACCGCGAAAGCCGGACTCTCCGGCGCCGACCTCAGTTACAGTTTCGGCGTCGCGGCGGCGGACTACGATAACGATAACTTTCAGGATTTGTTCGTCGCCGGCGCCGGACGTAACACCCTGTACCGCAACAACGGCAACGGCACATTCACCGACGTGACCGGCGGTTCGGGACTCGACATCAAATCGCCTGATTTGCTCAGCGTCGGCGGCGCGTGGCTCGATTACGACACGGACGGCCTGCTCGATCTCGTCGTCGCCAACTATACCAACTGGCGGCCTGAGACTGACATCATCTGTCTGACGAAAGAAGCGAAGGTAGAATTTTATTGTCACCCGACGAACTATAAAAGTGTCGCGCAGAGGATTTATCGCAACACCGGCGGCGGGAAATTTATTGACGTGACGGAGAAGCTGGGCTTCGCCGCCGCGCTCGGCAAGGGCATGGGCATCGGCATCGCCGACTTCAATGACGACGGCGCAACGGACGTCTTTGTTGCCAACGACACCGAGCGGAATTTCCTATTCATCAATCAAGCCGGCGGCGCGTTCAAAGAGTGGGGTTTGCTTTACGGCGTCGCCTATAACGACAGCGCGGCGACCGTCTCCGCGATGGGCTGCGACGTGAAAGACTTCAACAACGACGGTTGGACGGACGTTTTCTATAACGATATTTCGACCCAACTCTTCGGCCTCTTCCAGAACGAGGGCGGCAAGTCCTTCCGCTATGTTTCGCCGGCCGCCAACATCGAGGCGCTGAGCAGGTCGTTCACCGGCTGGAGCTGCGGCTTCGTTGATTACAACAACGACGGCTGGAAAGACATCTACTCGGCCAACGGCGAGGTGGACGACATCGTGCCGAAGGCCGAGCAGCACGACACGATGTTCGAGAACGTCGGCGGCAAAATGTTCGTTGACGTGTCGGAAAATCTCGGCGCTGACTTTACGCCGCCCGGCTTCCAGCGCGGTTCCGCGTTCGGCGATTTGAACAACGACGGCCTGATGGATTTAGTCGTAACGTCGCTCGGCAAAAGACCGCGCATTCTGCTTAACTCCGGTGGCGAGAAAAACGGCTGGCTGACGATTGAGACCGAAGGCACGCGCGGCAACCGCGACGGCATCGGCGCGAAGCTCAAAGTCGTCACCGCGTCGGGGCGCACACTTTATAATCACGTGACGACCAGCGTCGGCTTCATGTCTTCGAGCGACAAGCGCGTGCATTTCGGACTCGGCGGCGAACATCGCGTCAAGTCAATCGAGATTCGCTGGCCGGGCGGCGCGGTGCAGCGTCTGGAGAACGTCGCGGCTGATCGGATTTTGAGGATCAAAGAGCCTTCGAGATAGGATTGTCTATTGGGTAAAAGAGATGTTGTGTTCGTGAAAAAGATTTGGTGATTTAAGTCCCGGCAGGGACAGCGGAAATTAGCCGGTGGTGAAACCACCGGGAACAAGCAAGGAAACATCTTCGCGCCCTGAAAGGACGCCGGAACGCAGACGCGGTTTCAGACTAATCAATTCCCTGCGCCCCTTCAGGGCGCGGTAAAATGATGCACGTATTCCGGTGGTTTCACCACCGGCTAATTTCCGCCGCGCCTCCGGCGCGAGAACTCAAAACATTTTCTCGCATGCTGAGAATCCTCTGCCTCTTCATCTTCGTCCTATGTTTCGCGCTCATCAAAGGCGAAGCACCATCAACGCCCGCGTCGCAGACGCGCGCTGCGCTCTCCTCGTCCGCTCCGTCAATCTCATTCGAGAACGTCGTCGAGCGTTCCGGCGTTGACTTCGTTCTCAACAACAGCGTGACGGCGGACAAGCACCAGATCGAAACGATGATGGGCGGCGTCGCCCTTTTCGACTACGACAACGACGGTCTGCTCGACATCTATTTCGCCAACGGCGCGCGCCTGCCCCAAATGGACAAATCAAACTCTGCGTTCTCCAACAGACTTTACAGAAATGTCGGCGGCGGCTCGTTCAAGGATGTCACCGAACTCGCGGGCGGGCGTGGCTCAGGCTACGCAATGGGCGTCGCCGTTGGCGATTACGACAACGACGGCCACGTTGATCTCTACGTCGCGGGCGTCAACCGCAATCAGCTTTTCCGCAACAATGGCGACGGGACGTTCGGCGATGTGACGGCGAAGGCGGGCGTCGCCGGGATACATCCCAAATACGGAAAGACATACGCTGTCAGCGCCGGGTGGTTCGACTACGACAACGACGGGCACCTCGATTTATTTCTGGTGAATTATCTCAAGTGGTCGCTTGCGACCGCGCCGCCGTGCACCGTCAAAGGCATCCGCGCTTACTGCTCGCCGAACAGTTTCGCGGGCACACCCAACATGCTCTTTCGCAATAACCGCGACGGCACGTTCACCGACGTATCCGACGCTTCGCAGATCGGCAGACACATCGGCAAAGGGATGGGCGTCGCCTTCAGCGATTACGACGGCGACGGCTTCACCGACGTTTTCGTGGCGAACGACACGTTCAGAAATTTTCTCTTCCGTAACAATGGCGACGGGACGTTCGCGGAAGTCGGGATTCTGGCCGGCGTCGCCTTCAACGAAAACGGCAAGAGCGTCGCCGGGATGGGCGCGGACTTCCGTGACTACGACAACGACGGGCGCCCCGACATCTTCGAGACCGCGATGGTCGGCGACACTTTTCCGCTCTACCGCAACACCGGCGCGCAGTTTGAAGACGCCACGAGTCCGTCGCGCCTGCTGACGGCGACGAGTCGTCTGACGGCGTGGGGCAACGGGATTTTTGATTTCGATAACGACGGCTTCAAGGATTTGTTCACCGCCAACGGCGCGATCCTCGACAACTCAGAGGAAATTGACAACCTGCCTTATCGCATCCCGAACACGATCCTGCGCAACAACGGCGATGGCACGTTCGCCGACGTGAGCGCGGGGGCGGGCAAGTCTTTTACCATTCCGGCGGCGCATCGCGGCGCGGCGTTCGGCGATTTAGACAACGATGGGCGCGTGGACATCGTCACCACCAATCTGAACGAGAAGCCGGAAATCTTTCTCAACCGTTCGGCGGCGAAGAACAACTGGGTGACGATCAAGCTCACCGGCACGCGGAGTAACCGCGACGGACTCGGCGCGCGCATCAAGCTCACCACGGCGAAAGGCGGCGCGCAGCACAATCACGCGACGACCGCCGTCGGCTACGCCTCGGCGAGCGACAAGCGCGTTCACTTCGGGCTGGGCGCGGCAACGACGATTGATAAGATCGAGATCAATTGGCCGAGCGGGATCAAACAAACGCTTACCGGCGTGCGCGTCAACGGGTTGCTAATGGTTAGTGAGCCGGAAGGAAAGTGAGTATTGACGTTGAGAAACAGTCACCCAACCCGACCCGCGCTGTTCAGACAACTCGTCTCCGCCCATCGCGGATTGAAGATGGCCGCCGTCGCTTCCAGTCTATTTGTCTTGATGTCGAGCAATGCGACGCACGGCGCGCAAGATGCTTCAAAAGTCCGCGCCGCCGAAAGTCACATCCGGCACAAAGATTATGCGAAAGCGATTGAGATTCTGGAGCCGTTCGTTCAGACGCACCCGCGCTTCGACGCGGAGGTTTACGTCATGCTTGCCGTGTCTTGCGTGAACCTCGGCGAGAAGGAAAAGGCCGTCGCCATCTGCGAGCGCGGCCTTGAAGTGTTCCCCAACTCACGGCGGCTCGAAGAGTTTTACGTCTCGCTTCTGCAAACTGTTGTCAATCGGGCGGAAGCCAAAGCGAGACTGGAAGCGAGGCTCACACAAAACCCTCAATCCCCCGTCTTGATGAAATCTCTCGGACAA
>JBPCPQ010000270.1:0-10876 GCA_050999015.1 Pyrinomonadaceae bacterium
AAGGACACCCCCATTGCAATGTTCGCATCACGAATGTCTACGAAACGACATTCGGGAATCCCGATCCGCGTTTGGTGCGCGGCGAGGGCGACGGAGAAGATACCGAAAAGTTCAAACGCGACCACGAGCGATGCTTTTCCGTGTGGCTCAAAGAAAGAGGCTTACCGCCTTTAACGGATGATTCGATCTTGATTGTTTGGGAGTATGAGCTGGTGGAAGTGCCGGCATGAAGAAACGATTGCTAAGCGGCTCATACGCCTCACGATACTGCCGTTGAAATTACCAAAGCTTTATCCGATTACTGACGCCCGACTCACGGGACTTTCGCACGCCGAGCAGATCGCGCGATTGGGCGACGGCGGCGCGACGTTTGTCCAACTGCGGGAGAAGCATCTCGCGCCGCGTGAGTTCTACCGTGAGGCCGAAGCGGCGCTTAAAATCGCGCGGGCGCGGGGCGTTCGTTTGATTATTAACGACCGGGCGGACATCGCGTTGGCGCTTCGCGCGGACGGCGTCCATCTCGGTCAGGACGATCTGCCGCCAGAGGCCGCGCGCCGCTTGCTCGGCGACAGTGCGATCATCGGCTTTTCTACACACACCGTCGAGCAGGCGCGCGCCGCCGCACATCTTCCCGTTAACTACATCGCCATCGGCCCCGTCTTTCAGACCTCCTCGAAAGAGAATCCTGATCCGGTGATCGGCCTCGACGGTCTCCGGCGCGTGCGCGCTGAAATCGGCGGTATGCACCTTATCGCTATCGGAGGCATCGCTCACTTGAACATCCGCGATACGCTTCAGGCCGGTGCCGATTCCGTCGCCATGATCGATTCGCTGCTCGCCGGAAACCCGCTCGAAATTGCCGCACGAATAGCCGCCTTCCTTGATACATTAGAGAACAAAGAAAACTTATCCTGATAGGCTAACTGTTAAAACAGCGGAGATTAAAAGTTTTAACTTGCTTTTGCATAGTTTATACGCGAAAATGCCACAGTCCACAGTGGGGCATGCTGTGGGCGACATGCAACACGTTTACAAAAGCCATCCAACCCGGGCACTTTCCTTGCACGTTAATCTCTGGAGCATTAATCTGGCATGAGCTACTTCGATCTGCCGCCCATCATCGAGCGGATGCTGCTCGTCTCCGACAACATCAGCGACCTCAACTTTTCCGTCGGCCAACCGCCGCAGGTGGAAATCAGCGGTCGGCTGACGCCGGTGCAGCCGCTCGGTTTGCAAAAGCTTTCCCCCTACCAGACCGAAGTGCTCACGATGACACTGATGCAGGGCCACCCCGAAGCGGCGTACCGGCTCGCGCACACCGGTTCGACCGACATCAGCTACAGTCTGCCTTCGCGCACACGGTTTCGCGTGAACATTTTTCAACAACGCGGAACCTACTCGATTGTGATGCGCGTCATCCCGACCGTCATCCCGACGATCAAATCGCTGCAACTGCCCCCACAGGTCGCAGACATCGCGGAACTCCGCAACGGCATCGTGCTTGTCACCGGCCCGACCGGCTCCGGCAAAAGCTCGACGCTGGCGGCGGTAATTGACCGCATCAACGAAACGGCGAACCATCACATCATCACCATCGAAGACCCGATTGAGTTTCTTCATCATCACAAGTCCTCGACGATCAACCAGCGCGAGGTCGGCTCCGACACGAAAGACTTTCCTTCGGCTCTGCGCGCCGCGCTCCGTCAAGCGCCGAAAGTGATTCTGATCGGCGAGATGCGTGATTACGAAACGACGGAGATTGCGCTCGAAGCGGCGGAGACCGGCCATCTCGTCCTCTCGACGCTGCACACGATTGACGCCTCGAAAACAATTGACCGCATCATCGGTCTCTACCCGAAGAGTGAAGAGCAAGTTATCAGAACACGCCTCGCGCAGACGTTTCGCTACATCCTTTCGCAACGCCTGATCCCGCGCGCCGACAGTCAGGGTCGCGTCGCGGCGGTCGAGATACTCAAGTCCTCGCCGCGCACGCGCGAGTACATCGCGGAGGGCGAGGCGGAAGGAAAATCGCTCCTAGATGCGATGCGCGACGGCAAACTCGAAGGGATGCAGGATTTCGATTCGGTGATTAAGAGCTTGATTGAGCGGAAGATTGTCACGCTGGAGAACGGCCTCGCCTTCGCCACCAACCAGAACAACCTGATGCTGGCGCTCAAAGGCATGTCCAACTCGGACGAGTTTATGAGAATCGAAAGCAGCGGCAACGGCGGCAGCATCGGTATTAATAGCGCGCCCGCCGCATCGAGAAGCCGTGTCACGGGCAACCTGCTGAGCATGATTGACCATAATCAGTGATAGGTAATAGGTGATGGATGATAGGAAATGAGGGCTGCGTAGGTATAGCGCGCCTTTACTCATCACCTATCACCTGTCACCTATCACCTATCACCTATCACCTATTACCTATTACCTATTACCTATCACCCATGATTATCTCCTGCCCGAATTGCGACGCGCGTTTACAACTCGAAGACGGCAAGGTGCCGGGAGTGCCGTTCACGGTGCGGTGCATGAAGTGCCAGCGCATCATCAACGCAGAGCCGCCCGCGAAGCCGAAAGACGGAAGCGCGCTCACCGCCACCGGAGCGATCCCCCCCTCGTCAGGGCCGGGAAACGGACACCAGCCGCACGCGCCGGTGGCAGAAATTCCCAGCACATCGCTCGTCAGCGCGCCGCCCGCGCCGGTTCTCGATGAAAGCAACATTGTGCGGTTGCTGACGGCGCTGTTACAACAGGGTGGGGCGACGGGCGCAAACGGGGAAGTTCTGCCGACTCGTCGTGCCGGCAGGCCGCAACGTAGCGTGTTGGTTTGCGTGGGCAGGGGACGAACTGACGCGGTGGAGCGCGCGTTAGCCGCAGGCCATTATGAACTAATGATTGCCGAGAACACGACGGATGCCATCGGACGCTTGCGCACCGGCAAGATGAACATCGTGATTCTTGATTCCGAGTTCGATCCCGTAGAGCAGGGCACGGTTTTTGTGAACCGCGAAATCAGCATGATGCGCCCGTCCGAGCGCCGCCGCTTGTTCCTCGTCCAACTCTCGCCGTCGGTGCGCACCGCAGACGCGCACACGGCCTTCGTTAATAATGTCAATCTAATCGTCAACTTCTCCGACGTAACAGACCTGCCGCGTCTCTTGGAACAGGGCATCGCCGACGTGAACGACCTTTACCGCGACTTTAACAACGTGCTCAACCTCGCCGCCCTGTAAAATAATGAAGAAGTAGGACAGGCTTTCCAGCCCGTCCTACGTCGCTCGCCTAAATCAGAACTTAATAAGACGGGGACGACTAATCGCCGGGAGCGCGGGCGGCTCGCCCGCATGAGCGCGCGAGCACGAAGACAGGAGTTCCCCAACATTTAATGTCGGGCGATAGAGGAACGCCTTTGAGATTGCTGGCGCAATCTCAGCGGGCGCTTCCGCCCGCGCTCCCAGCACAAACCTGTCCTCACCCAACATCATCACATCAATTCCCCTCCGCGCTTCCGCCCTATATCTCAGACTTATGCTATCTACCGCCCGACTGTGAAGGCAGTTCGTAATTTGGTAATCTTACACGTCCACGCTCGACCGGAACTTCAACACACGGCTTGGTCGCCGGACGCAACCAGACTAGCCGCGACGTAAGACAGCAAATACGAGAGAGGCGCTTACGTCGAATCTACCGCCGGGAGCGCGATCTTTGTGCCCGGACGCACACGTCATTATTCGGGCGGCGCAGGGCACGCAGTTCACCGCACATGAGTTCAGCAAACGGACATCGCCACGGCGGCGCTCATCATCATCAATCAACGGGACGGTCGGCGCGCAGTAGTCGGCGTCTGTTAATCGTGTTGGTGTTGACCGCCCTTTACATGCTGGCCGAAGCAGCCAGCGGATGGTGGACGGGTTCGCTCGCGCTCTTAGCCGACGCCGGGCACATGCTGACGGATGTAGCGGCGCTCGCCCTCGCGCTCATCGCGGTGTGGTTCGGCGCGCGTCCTGCGACACCGAATAAGACGTTCGGCTATTACCGTCTGGAAATCCTCGCCGCGTTCGTCAACGGCGTTGCGCTCGTCGTCGTCTCACTGATAATTCTCTACGAGGCTTACGAACGATGGGAGACGCCGCCCGCCGTTCGTAGCGACGTGATGATTGTCGTCGCCGTGGGCGGGCTGTGCGTCAATCTTCTCTGCGCGTGGCTTCTGCACGGCGACCATGAAGAGGATTTGAATGTGCGTGGCGCGTGGCTGCACGTTCTCGGCGACGCGCTCGGCTCGGTCGGGGCGGTTGTGGCTGGCGTGCTGATGTCGCTTTACGGATGGTATGCCGCCGACCCTCTGTGCAGCGCCGTGATCGCGCTGCTGATCGTCTGGAGTTCGTGGAAACTGATCCGCGAGGCGACCAACGTGCTGCTCGAAGGCACGCCGGCGCACATCAACCTTGCGGCGGTCGAAGGTGTGATTCTCGAAACCGACGGCGTCGAAGACGTTCATGATTTGCACGTCTGGACAATCACTTCAGGGCGCGAGGCCTTAAGCGCCCACGTCATTCACGCCCGCGCCACCTCACAACCCGATCTTTTGAAGGAGTTGCGCACGAAACTTCACGACCGCTTCGGCGTTGACCATCTGACGATCCAGATGGAGACGGAAGATTTTGAAGACGAAACTTTTCACTTCTGCCACTCCGGCACCGCCTGCTTTCGCTCAGCGCGGGAATAGAGGTCAGAGGTTAGAGGTCAGAGGTCAGTGCAGACGGCTTGTCTCCTACTAACCTCTGACCTCTGACCTCCGACCTCTGCTTTGTTATGGAAATCAGTCTTCTTCTTGTTCTCGATGCGCGTGACCAAGCGGCGCTACAGGCAGCACTGGTGACGCACGGTGCGCCGGATTGCCTCGTCACGCTGGCGCTCACGGGCGCGTGTCGCGTCGAGACGCTCGACGAGGCGCGTCGCTTGCGCCGCTGGCTGGCCGACGCGCGCGCCAGAGGCAACACAGATTCTGCTGCGCTCAACGACATCGAGCGTTCGCTGATCCGCTTCGGCGTGTGAGTTAATTGAAACAGGGAAAACCGATGACCCTGAACGATGAGCATTTCGTCCATCAACTTTTTTCATCACCGGGAGAACGAAAATGACCGCAGCGATTCGCACGATGTTTCTGACGCTCCTCATGACGGGCGTCGCCGCCACTGTCACGCCCGCGCAGGAGACGCCTGCGCCCGCGCCGACTGCGGTCACGACGCCTGTGCCCGCGCCGCCTGAGACGCGCGCGAGCGAGACGCGGGTGCCGCTGGCGGAGCCGGCGATTGCGTTTGACATGAATGGACAGGCGGCGGTCGCGGGGCGTCTGCGCACGACCGTGCTCGCGGGAACGCCCGACGCGCCCGCGCGTAATTCGCGGTTCGTGGTCGAGAACCGCAGCAGCGTTTTCTACACATACGTCACAGGCTGGGCGACCTTCTACGACGCGGAGGGAGTTAGGTGCGGTGAGGGATTGTGGAAGCTGGAAGCGTTCGCCCCCGGCGAGGCAGCGGAAGTGGATACGCCGGGTCTGCGTCTGACCTGCGCGCCCGCGTCGTGGCGCATCGTCGCCATCAACTTGCTGACGCGCGCGGGCGACGCCGCGAAGTCTCCGGCGGTATTAACGCAGGAAGCCGCCACGACGCAAACCGCAGCAACGGCGACGAGCGCTCCCGTTGTCGCGCCCGCGACCCCGGCGCTGCCGCCGCTTGAAATCAACATCAACGGCAAAACGCTGCCATTGCAACCGGGAAACCCGGTGGAGATTACCGTCGGCAGGGAGCGCGTGCGGATCGTCGTCAGCCCGGCACCATAAAACCATTAGGGGAAAGGGGGAAACGGGTAAAAGGGGTGAAAAGATTTGCTCTCCCCTTATCCCTTTTACCCGTTTCCCCCTTTCCCCTTCTTCGCCGGGGCTTGACGTGAGGCGCGCGTCGGGTTGAAACTTAATGCACACAACAAGCCCCTTCGGCGATAAGTTACGAATAGTAATTACCGACGCGACCCCTTGTTGCGCCTTGAAACAATGAAAAGGCTGACGGCTGGAAGCTGATGGCTGACAGCTATTTCTAAGGAGGTGAGTTGAGATGGCTGATGAGAGGAAAGAAAATAAATGCGCGCGCGAGACCTGCGGGTGTCCGCCGGCGCAAGGCAGCAAGTATTGCGGCGAAGAGTGCGAGGATGCGGCCAAAGTTCACATGATGGAGATTGGCTGCACCTGTCACCATCCGCAATGTGGATGAAAAGACTGTGCCTCCCGGCAACTCTTCGCGAATTGCCGGGAGCCGCACAAAAAATTGCCCGCCCATTGTCGGCATCATTCTGAGTACAAATGTCGCGTCCGTAACCGCGTCGCCTCTGAAGTTGTCAGAATAGCGTCTCCGCCCCGACTGATCCCCGCCGCGCACGTCCGCATGTTGATGACTTAACGGAACGCGCGTTAAAGTAGCCACGCCGGAAAATCACACCCGGAAAAATATGAGCCGCTCGATTCACAATCTCAGTCTCACTAGACGTGCGCTCACCGCCGCCTCCACTCCCGAAGTGGTCGCGCGCCTCCGCGAGATTGTCGGCGCGGAGAACGTCCTGATTGATCCCGACAAAGTAGAGCCTTACGCGCAGGACGCGCTGAAAGAAAAGTTCCCGCCGGAAGCGGTCGTCTTGCCGCGCACAACTGAGGAAATGTCTGAAGTGTTGCGGCTCGCCAACGAGCGACGCTTTCCGGTGACGGCGCGCGGCGGCGTCGGCTACACTGGCGGCGCGGTGCCCGTCGAGGGCGGCATCGTCATCGGCACCGACCGCATGAATCGCATCCGGGAGATTAGTCCCGATAACTTATACGTTATCACCGAGCCGGGCGTGACGACCTACGCGCTGCAACAAGCGGTCGAGGCGCACGGACTCTTTTACCCGCCCGATCCTTCGTCCTACAAAACTTCGTTCATTGGCGGCAACATCGCCGAGAACGCCGGCGGCATTCGCTCGGCGAAGTACGGCGTGACGAAGCACTATGTCATCGGTCTCGAAGTCGTGACGCCGACGGGCGAGATTATCCGAACCGGCGGGCGCACGAGTAAGAACGTCGTCGGCTTCGATTTGACCGGCTTGATGTGCGGCTCCGAAGGAATGCTCGGCATCATCACCGAGGCGACACTGAGACTCCTGCCGCTCCCCGAAGCGACGCGCACTGTGCGCGCGACATTCCACACGATGCGCGAGGCATGCGCGTGTGTGCCGCAGTTCACACGCGCGCGCGTCACGCCGGTCGCGTGCGAGGTGCTCGACCGCAACGCCATCGAGGCGGTCGAGTCCGAGTTCGCCTTCGGCATCGGCGCGGAGGCCGGCGCGTTGCTGCTCGTCGCGGTTGACGGGGCAATTGAAGAAGTCGAGCGCGCCGCGCGCGTCGTCGAAAGGGTCGTCCGTGCGGGCGGGGCTTATGACGTGATTCGCTCCGAGACGCGCGACGAAGAAGATCGTCTATGGGACGTGCGCCGCGCGCTTTCGCCGTCCATCAAAAAGTTCGGGACGCTGAAGTTCAACGAGGACGTTGTGGTGCCGCGTTCGCGCGTCCCCGACTTGATCGAGCGGGTCGTTGACATCGGGCGACGTTACGAAACTTTCGTCGTCAACTTCGGCCACCTCGGCGACGGCAACATCCACGTCAACTTCATGTGCGACCGCGAGGACGCCGACGCCGTGCGCCGTGCGCGCGCCGCTGTCGGTGAGACTTTCGCGGTCGCCGTCGAGTTGGGCGGCACGATCAGCGGCGAGCACGGCATCGGCTACGTCAAAGCTCCCTACCTTGAAATGGCGCTCGGCGGCACAACCATCGCCGCGATGAAACGCATCAAAGACGCCCTTGACCCCCACGGCATACTTAATCCGGGAAAGATGTTTGCGTAAATTTGCGATTTTAGATTTGCGGTTTGCGATTTGAATAAAGGTGTCTGATGATGATGATAAGCTTCTTGCTGCAATCGCAAATCGGCAATCGCAAATCTAAAATCAATGATTTCCACTCTCATCGAACTACAGCGATTGAAGCGGCTTGACCGCGCGGGCTGGGTACTGCGCGGATTGGCGCCGGGGGCAGAGTCGGTCGCGGCGCACAGTTACGGCGTCGCGTTCACGGCGATGGTGCTGGCCGATAAGGTTCGCGCGCGTGGCGTGGAAGTTGATGTCGAGCGCGTGTTGCGGCTCGCCCTGCTGCACGATCTGGCGGAGGCGCGGACGGGCGACATGCCGCGCACAGGAGCGCAGTATTACAGCCCGGAAGCGCGGCGGCGGGCGGAGCGTGCGGCCTTTGACGATGTGGTGCGCGAACTCGGCTCGCCGCTCGGGGGTGATTACGGTGAATTGCATGAAGATTATGAACGGCGCCTGAGTTTGGAGGCGCGGCTCGTCAAAGCGGCGGACATCGTTGATCTATTGGCGCAGGCACTTTTCTTCGAGCGCAGCGGTGCGCGCGGGCTGGACGAATTTTGGGAAGGTGCAGCGGAGCGGGATTTCCAATTCGACGGCGCGGCGCGCGCGGTCGTCGCCGAAACGATAGGCGCGCTCCTCGCCGCGCGCCCGGCTGTCAAATGATTTCGCTGAACCGCTTCGCGTGGTTGAGCTTCCAAGATGTTTGAACGACTGACACAACTTTTTAACTCACTACCAATGACGCCCCAGAGCGTGGTGTGGGGATTCGTCATATTTATCGTGACTTTGACGGGCAGCCTCGCGCTCGTCTCTTTCGTGCTGGTCAAGCTGCCCTCGACATATTTTCAGGCTGCACATCCGCGCGACTTTTGGACGGAGCGCCACAAGGCAATTCGCTGGAGCGGATTGGTCGTCAAAAACTTCGTCGGCTTATTGCTCGTCGCGCTCGGCGTCGTGATGTCTCTGCCGGGTATACCGGGGCAGGGCATTCTGACGATTCTGCTTGGAATCATGTTGCTCGACTTTCCGGGTAAGCGCCGGCTGGAGAACAAACTGGTGAGTCAACCGAAAGTGTTGCACGGTATCAATCGCCTGCGCGCGAAGTTCGACAAGCCTCCGCTGTTACTCGATTAAGTACACGTGGGCGGCGAAGTGGTGGAGACCATTCAGGGCTATATGCCCGCGCGTTGACAAGGGCGAAGCGCGTTTGTTAGCTTCCAAAATTAACTAATGCTGAAATTCTCGTGAGCGTGATGCTTTGGCGTCTTCGTTTGGCTGTCTTGATGATTTATTTACATCCCCTCCTTGTTTCCCGCTTCACGCGCCTTGCGGTAATCCTCGTCTTCTCTCTGTCTCTAATCGCGGCGAGCGGGTGTTCGACGAAAAGCAAAATTGCGGTGCCGCCGCTGCTGACGCCGCTCGTCGAAGCGGGCATGCCGCAGTTGATCGCAGAGATTAACCGGGTGGCCGCCGTGCGCTCAATTCGCGGCAAGGTTGACATTCAGTTTCTGGATACGTCATTCGCCGAGTGCGGCGTCGCGGAGAAGTACCGGACGGCGGACGGAGAAGTGACGATCCAGCGGCCCGGCCAAGTCTATCTTCTTATTCAAGCGCCGTTCGGCGTGGTCAAGATCGCGGAGATGACTTCGGACGGCGAGCGTTTTCGCGTGGCGGTTTTTCAGGGAGAGGAGAAGTACCGGCGCTTCGTGCGCGGCACGAACAACGCCGTCTATCCGAAGCTGGAGAGCAACGGCACGACCGGGGGTGTCGCTCAAGGCGATTGCGGGAACAACGGCGATAAGCAACAGGCGGCGAACATGCGCCGCGCGGTCAGCTCACTGTCGGGTCTCCGCCCGCAGCATTTCACGGACGCGCTGCTGATTCGTCCAGTCGCCGCCGACAACGAGAATTTGCTGTACGCGCGGATCGAAGCGTTTGAGGAAGAACCGGACACGCGACCCGGCGCGAAGAGAAACGCACGCGTCGTGCGTCCCTATTACGTGTTGAGTGAACTCGTGCGCGAGGGCGAGGGAAACGTGCGTGTGTCGCGCCGGTTCTGGTTCAACCGCGTCGGCGAGTTGAGTCTCGCGCGGGTGCAGACCTATGACGAGCGAGGGCAATTAACGACCGACGTGGTTTACAAAGAGTCGAAAAACTTTGGCGCCGACGGGCGCTACAAACTGCCTTCACAAATTGAATTGACGCGCCCACAAGATCGTTACTCGATTCGCATCAATTACCAAACGCCGGAGGCCGTATCGCTCGACAGAGAATACCCCGGCGCTGTCTTCGTCCTCGAAAACAAGTCGCAACTCCCGGAAGTTGATCTGGACGCCAAAAGGCAGTGATGGGTAATGGGTGATAGGTGATAAGCCAAACACAAGCATTTACCTATCACTCATTACCTATCACTTGATTATGCTTGACAGTCTTGTTGCCGCCAACATTCGTCAACGTCCGGTGCGCGCCTTAGTGAGCGTTGCCGGTGTGGCGCTCGGCGTCTGTCTCGTGATGCTTTTTACGGGGCTGGCGCGCGGGATGTCGAACGATCTCGAACGGCGCTCGTCGAACATGCGCGCGGAAATCATTTTCACGCGCCCCGGCTCGAAGGAATTGATGACTTCGACCGTCAACCTCAGCACAAAGTACGTCGAAGAGTTGCAAAGAATCGAGGGCGTCGAGCGGGCGGTGCCGGCGATTCGCTACGTGTCGCAGGGAGGGCGCGGCTTCGGTCTCGAACAGGTCGAGGGCGTGGACTGGGACGGGTACGCCGCGATCAACAACATGCGTCTCGTTGAGGGGCGCGCGCCGCAGGGCTTGGATGAAGTCGTCATTGACGAGTCGAAGGCGCGAAACAACAGGGTGGGAGTTGGTGGTGAGATACAAATCTTCGGCAATCGTTCTTACCGCGTCGCCGGAATCT
>JBPCPQ010000367.1:0-10530 GCA_050999015.1 Pyrinomonadaceae bacterium
GCAAGATAAAATACGAATGGCTGCCATTAGATGCTTACAAGGATTTCAAAACTATGACTCAAAAATTGTTTGAGGTCATCAAAGGCATCGGCTCAAAATACCGCATTACTTTTGCTTAGGTACTTACGAATACAACGATGTTCGCATCAACCGCCTCGCGCTCTCGCTGTTGCGCGTGTGGAAGCGACCGCTGCCGGAGGTGCTGAAAAGCGAAGTGATGGATAAAATCGGCGCTTCCGGGTCATGGCGGTATCCGGGCTATTCCAACTCGGATGTAGTTGTCAGCGGTAGAAAGATGAAGTCCGTGAGCGGCGGGACGCGGTGGGGCGGCGGATTGTGGATCAGCGCGCGGGACGAGGCGCGCTTTGGCTATTTGTTTCTTCGCGGTGGTCGCTGGCGAAACGAGCGGATCATCTCAAAGGAGTGGGTGCGGATGGCGACGGGGCCGGGCAATCTGAAATCAGATTACGGCTACCTGTGGTGGCTGAACACGGATCGGAAAATGTGGCCGAGCGCGCCCGCGACGAGTTACGCCGCCATCGGCTACGGCACGAACACAATCTGGATTGACCCGGAACATGATCTCGTCGTCGTATGGCGCTGGCATCAGGGCAACGGCGAGGAACTTTTCAAACGAGTTTTAGCGTCAATCAAAACTTCCTGACGCCGAAGCACCATAAAGTTTGATGTTAGGAATTAGCCGCTGACATCAGGGAGGTTACGTATTGTGAAGATTCTGCAACACCGCTTTGCAATTTTAGTAACTCATGTGTTGTAAATCTCGTTGCTGCCGGGTAATCTCCGGTAAGATAGGTTCACGATAAAAGAGATGCTACGAACACAAACAGAAAGCCCACGAAAGACGCTGGATGCCTGGGTGCGTGAAATCGTCGCGTGGCACTTCGACCCGGCGACGGGCTGCCCCTTCTGGCTCGAGCGCGCGAAACATCTCGACTTCGATCCGCGCCGCGATGTTCATACTTACGACGACCTCGCGCGGTTCGGTTTCTTTCAGGATGAAGTCCTGCGCGGTGGCCCGGTGCGGCGCTGGGTGCCGCGCGGCCTCGCCGATAAACCCGTCTACGTTTTCGAGACGGGCGGGAGCACCGGGGTGCCGAAGTCGCGCATCAACATCGAAGACTTCCGCATAGACTACGAATTGTTCAGCGACACGCTGCCCGACGAATTTTTCCCGCCGGGGTCGGACTGGTTGAGCTTGGGGCCGACCGGGCCGCGCAGGCTCCGCCTCGCCGTCGAGCACTTGGCGCATCATCGCGGCGGCATCTGCTTCGCCGTTGACCTCGACCCGCGCTGGGTCATCAAGCTCATCAAAATGGGGCAAGGCAAGATGGCCGAAAGCTACAAGCAGCACGTCGTCGAGCAGGGACTGACGCTCTTGCGCGCGCACGAAAACATCCGCTGCCTGTTCACGACGCCGAAACTGTTGGAAGCATTATGCGAGAAAGTCTCGCTCAAAAAGATCGGCATCACCGGGGTCTTCTGCGGCGGGACGGAGGTGACCCCGCAGTTCCATCGCTTCGCCGTGGAAGAACTGCTCGAAGGCGCATACTTTGCTCCGACCTACGGCAACACACTGATGGGGCTGGCCGTCCACAAACCGCGACAGCCGGGCGACGACTACGCTGTTATTTACTACCCGCCGATGCCCCGCGCGATGATCGAGGTGGTTGACCCCGACAACCCCGAACGAATCGTCGAATACGGAGAGACAGGCCGCGTGCGCCTGACGACACTGACGCGCGAATTTTTCATGCCGCACTTTCTCGAACGCGACGAAGCGGAGCGCGAGCCACCCTGCGAACAATACCCTTGGGACGGCGTGAGAAACGTCCGCCCCTTCTCGCGTTTGCAGGCAACGGTCGTCGAAGGAGTCTACTGATTTTCGATTTTGGATTTGCGATTGACAGAGCGAACGCTTTGATTCCAAATCTTAAATTTCAAATCGCAAACCGGCAATCGTACATCCAAAATTCTTATGCTTCACATTCCTTTACTACGCAGAGGCGAACCTTATAAGAGTCTGGACGTGGCGCGGGTGGCGCACCACGGAACGCGCGAGATTTTCGTCGAGATGAGTCAGGCCAACGCCGGACTCATCAGGCGCGATTTGCGCGACCAAGAGGCGGGGAGAAACGCACTGGCGGAATTCTCCGTCGCGGAGTTGTTGCGGATATGCGCGCTTGCGGCGGAGCATTTTGTGAGCGACACGCTATCCGTTGGCGACGACAAGCAGACGCCGGAAGATTACGTCCGGCAGGTGTCAGCGACGACCGGATTGCCGCACGCGCTGGCGCGAAAGAACATGGGAAAGATTCGCGGCGTGCTCGCGGAGATGGGAAGCGTGCTAGCGGGACTGACCCGAAACCTCGACCTCAAGATTCTCGACGCCGGGTTCGGGGAGGCCGACGGCCACGCCCTCAGTTTCTTCCCGCGCGGCGAGTCGCTCGGAGTGGTTTTGCCAAGCAACTCGCCCGCCGTCCATTCGCTCTGGATTCCCGCCTTCGCCCTGAAAATTCCTCTCGTCTTAAAGCCTGGAAGCGCTGAGCCGTGGACGCCTTACCGCATCATTCAGGCGTTGATTCGCGCCGGCGCACCACGCGAGGCTTTCAGCTTTTACCCGACCGACCACAATGGCGCGGGCGAAATCTTACGGCAGTGTGGGCGCGGCATGATCTTCGGCGACACGGGTTCGACCGGCGTCTGGAAGGACGATCCGCGCGTCGAAGTCCACGGCCCCGGCTACAGCAAAATCGTCATTGGTGAAGATAGCGTTGACGAGTGGGAGAAGCATCTCGATGTAATGGTCTCCTCGATTGCAGAGAACGGCGGGCGCTCGTGCGTCAACGCCTCAAGCGTGTGGGTGCCGAGGCACGGAGCGAAAATCGCCGAGGCGCTCGCAGAGAGACTCGCGCGCATCGTGCCGCGCGCGGCGGAAGACGAGATGGCGACGTTAGCTCCCTTCGCCGACGCGAATGTGGCCGCGCGCATCAACTCGTCAATTGAGGGGGCGCTTGGACAGCCGGGGGCGCGCGACGTGACGGCTTCGTATCGCGGCGGAGAACGGCTGACGAATTGGGGGGGAAGCTCATACCTTCTGCCGACCGTCGTGCTGTGTGAGTCGCCGGAGCATTCGCTCGCTAATAGAGAATTCCTGTTCCCGTTCGCCAGCGTCGTTGAAGTCGGGCCGGATGAGATTCCCGAAATCTTAGGGCCGAGCCTCGTGGTGACGGCGATTACTTCTGATGAGAAATTTATTGGGCGGCTCGTCTCATCTTCCAACGTGGACCGCCTCAACCTCGGCCCGGTGCCGACGAGTCGTGTGAGCTGGGATCAGCCGCACGAGGGAAATCTGTTCGAGCACCTCTATGGGCGGAGGGCTTTTCAGCGCGCCGCCGCTGCTTGAGATGAGGATTCTTTACATCACCGCCGGGGCCGCGCAGATGTACTGCGGCAGTTGTCTGCGCGACAATGCGCTCGCCTCAGAGTTGCTCGCGCGCGGTCACGACATCGTGCTCGTGCCCTTCTACACGCCGACGCTGACCGATGAACAAAACGTCAGCCGCGAGCGCGTCTTCTTCGGCGGCATCAGCGTCTACCTGCAACAACACGCCTCTTTCTTCCGCCACACGCCGCGTCTGCTCGACCGCCTCTGGGATTCGACGCCGATGCTGAAGTGGGCCGCGCGCCGCTCGATTTCCACCAGCCCGAAGCTGCTCGGTGAGATGACCGTCTCAATGCTCAGGGGCGAAGAGGGAAGGCAACGCAAAGAATTACACAAGCTGCTCGACTGGCTAAAGACTGAGCCGCCGTTCGATTGCATCAGCTTGCCCTACACACTTCTGATCGGACTCGCCAAACCTATCCGGGAAGCGTTGAAGCGCCCCATCTTCTGCACACTTCAGGGCGAGGATTTGTTTCTCGAAGGATTGCCGGAACCATACCGAAGTGAGTCGCTCGACCTGATTCGCGCGAACATCAAACACGTTGATTCGTTCATCGCGGTGAGCGACTATTACGCCGAATTCATGTCCGGTTACTTAGAGATTCCAAAAAGTAAAATCAGCGTCGTCCCACTGGGGATTAATCTTGAGGGCTACGGCAAACGCGAACGCGCCGACGCCGGGACTTTCACCGTCGGCTACTTCGCGCGCATCGCGCCGGAGAAGGGTTTGCACGTTTTGGTTGAAGCGTACAGAAAGCTACGCGAGCACAAGGACACGCCCGGCGCGGCACGCCTGGAAGTGGCAGGCTATCTGGGGCCGGAGCACAAAGACTATCTGCACAGCATTGAGCGACAGATAAAAGACTGGAGATTCGGCGAGGAGTTTCGCTATCACGGAGTCCTTGACCGCCAACAGAAAATCGAATTTCTTCAAAGCCTCGACGTGCTTTCCGTCCCGGCGACCTACGACGAGCCGAAAGGAATTTTTCTCCTCGAAGCGATGGCCTGCGGCGTGCCCCTAGTGCAGCCCCGGCGCGGCGCGTTCACCGAGGTGATTGAAAAAACCGGAGGCGGCCTCTTGGTCGAGCCTGACAACCCGCAAGCCCTCGCCGACGGCCTGCTTCGTCTTCAACGCGATCCCTCGCTCGCCGAAAACTTAAGCGGCAGAGGTTTTCGCGCGGTGCGCGAGCATTACAGCGTCGCCCTCATGGCCGACCGCGCCCACGAAGTGTACGGCAGCCTCTTGAAAGATGAGACGCCGGAAAGAATCGCGGCGATGCAAACGGTATGAAGAACGGATGTCCGGCGCTTGCCCGTGCTGCACGTCGAGGGGCAACTACGAATGCCAGACTCAATTCATCGAAGACAACTTGCGCTCGAAGCAATCGAGTTATGGCGAGGAGAGCCAGCCACACTTCGGCACGTCAGCGATTCTGAAAATCACGTTTTCAGTTTTATAGCCTCTGGCAAGAACCGCTTCTTACGACTCACCTCAAGTCGTCACCGTACCGTCTTCCAGATCGAAGCAGAGTTGGATTTCGTCCGCCATCTGCATCAAGGCGGCGTGAGTGTCAGCCTCCCACTGACATCGCTTAACGGACTGGCTGTGGAGAAAATGGAGATTGCAAATCATGCCTTTTGTGCGTGCGTCTTCGAGGAAGCGGAGGGTGAGTCATTCGCCTTTGATTCCCATGTGCCAAACCTAAAGCACTTCCGATTGCGCGGGCGGACGCTTGGACGGATTCATGCCCTCGCCAGGAAGCACAAGCCTTCCGCAAGCCTTTGCAGGTTCGCTTGGGATGAGGACGATTGCCTCCTTAACGCCGAACGCTACCTGCCCCGCTCCGAGAGTGTAGTATGGGATGAGTACTATCATCTTATGGAGTGGTTGCACGGCCATCCGAAAAATGAGCACTCGTTCGGCTTGATTCATGGAGATTTCGGGGCGACGAACTACCGCTACCACAACGACTGTTTGAGTGTGTTTGATTTCGATGATTGCTGTTACCACTGGTTCGCTTACGATCTTGCTATCACGATCTACCCGCATGGATGGAGAAAAGAAGCACAGGCGCTCTTAGAGTCGCTGCTCGAAGGCTATTCGGAAGAAGCTTCATGGCGCACCGACTCAACCGCCGACCTGATTGATTTCTGTCGGCTACGCCTGCTCTACATGTTCCTGACGTATGCGAAGAAGTGGGGCTTTTCTGATTTATCAGATCAGCAGGCAAACTGGTTTGCTCAAAAGCGAGAGAACATAGCACGAGGCTATAAGCTAAATGGATTGTAGGAAAAGGATGTGCCCTCCGGACATGTCGCACCGAGCAATGCGTTGCAGCGGGGCGCGAATCGGCACGGCCCTCTTTTATCAACGACCACACGCGCCCGCTGAACGTGGGCATTCGGTTGCTTCGTGATGATGGTGGCGGTAAAACTTTGAACGTGAAAACAATTTAATTGTTGGGGACTTGTCCCAGCGTTCGGCTTCCCTCCTTACTTCCACGCGCTTTGATTTGAACGCGCAGCAATTATAAAATAATTGTTGGAGTTAAAAGCTATGCGAATTGTTACTTTACAATCTCATTTTGACGGCAAGCAAATTTTACTCGACGAGCCATATGATCTTGCACCAAACACAAAGTTGGTTGTCAGTGTAATTCAGATGCAAAACGAAGAACGAGAAGATTGGACGCGCTTTTCTTTGGCAAACTTGGAACGCGCTTACGGAGATAATGAACCGGAATACTCATTAGACCTAATCAAAGAGGCAAATCCGAAGTATGAAGGAAGGTGACGTTGTAATCGTGGCGATGCCGCAAGCAAAAGGAACGACAAAGAATCGCCCGACAATCATTCCTCGTGAAATGCCGCCGTTTCAAGATATGCTGGTCTGCGGTGTGAGTACACAACTGCATCAAGAGGTGAAAGATTTTGACGAAACTATTGCGCCGACGGACAGTGGTTTCGTAGCGAGCAGTTTGGTAGGAAAATCTTTGATACGGTTAGGATTTTTGACAGTTGTTCCGCAAAGTCAAATCGTGAGTGTCATCGGTTCAGTTTCGTCCACACGACATCGAAGGTTGTTGGATCGGAGAGGTTAAGCAGTTACTTGATTCAATGATGAAAGAAACCGAACAGGTCATTAAACGTGAGGCGGAAACAGCGACTTTCTTATCGCGTTGTCTGGCGAACTTAAACTTGCGTGTGGCGGTTTCCGCCCACGTCAACTCTGTCGTTCGGCAGCTTCCTTATTTCTATCGCAGTCCAAGTTTTGAAGTTGACATATTTTACGGATGCGCGAAAATAAAAATGGAGGCGGTTTATGACAAACGAAGAAATTTTGCGTGAGATTAATTCTCTGCCGCTAGAAGCCCAACGCCAGATTGAAGACTTTGTTTCTTTTCTGCGAGAGCGTTACAAATCGTCGCAACCGAAAAGCGTTCCTATTTCCGATTTAGAAACCGAAGCATTTGTGGGAATGTGGCGTGACCGCGAAGATATGCTCGACAGTTCGGCTTGGGTTCGCAAAATCCGCGAAACACATTGGAGCAAGTGAAATGGCTTTGACCATTGTGGATTCGGATGTTTTGATTAATGTGGCGCGTGGCGATTCGGAAGCAATCATTTGTTTGTCGCGTCTTGAGAAAATATCCGTTTTGGCTATCACTGCCGTTACGCAATTGGAGTTGATTGTCGGCTGTCGAAACAAAACAGAGTTGAATGACCTCGAAAAATTCTTGCGCCGTTTCCAAATTCTGAAAGTCACCGACCAAATTTCCGACCGTGCAGTTGATTTGTTGAGACAGTATTTTCTAAGTCACGGCTTGTTGATTGCCGACGGGCTGATTGCCGCTACCGCACTTGTTCACAATGAATCGTTTATTACAAAGAACCAACGCGATTTTCGTTTCATTACAGGCTTGAATTTGCTGCCGTACCCGTAATTACAAGCGCGCCGCCGAACAAGTCATGGACGTGAGGGCGAAACAGCGACTTTCTTATCGCGTTGTCCGTTAAACCTAAACTCGCGTGGATTCGGTTTCGCCCCACGTCAACTCCGTCGTTAGATGTCGGATGTTAGTAACTCGTGCTACGCGACGGATTGTTTTTAGTTGGCGAAGCAGGCGGTCAGAATAGAGCCGTTGCGTGCAGCATGAGCGGAACGCCGGCATGAGCGTGGTACGAATCCGAAGCCCAAGAAATGGGCGACAAGAGTTTGAGTTGTTAATGTTATCTGCACGTCACGCTGCCGCCCGCTCGCGCGGGCTTAATAATTGTTGGGGACGTTTGTCTCATCGTTGTGGCTTTCGGCTCCACGCTACGGCTCTATTCTTGTCGCCTGCTTCGCCGTCTTTAAGGGCTTGAGGTTTTCGTGAGTGCTGGAAGTCTCTAATCTCTCCAAAGAATACTCGACTCCGCGCGGGCCGCTGCCGATTCTCTCCGACGTTTCTCTTTCGCTCGCGCGCGGCGACGCGGTGGCGATCATGGGGCCGTCGGGGAGCGGGAAGAGCACGCTGCTTTACATCGTCGGCGCGCTCGACTCTCCGACCGCCGGCACCGTCACGGTGGACGGCCAGAATCCGTTTCAGTTGAAGGAAAGAGAACTGGCGGCGTTTCGGAACCGTGACATCGGGTTCGTTTTTCAGGATCACTGTCTGCTCCCGCAGTGCTCGGTTATCGAAAATGTTTTGACGCCGACGCTCGTCGCGCGTCAGAACGACGACGCGGCGGGGCGTGCGCTCTCGCTGCTCGAACAGGTGGGCTTAGCCGACCGCATTCACCACCGCCCGGCAGAACTTTCGGGCGGCGAAAAACAGCGCGTCGCGCTCGCGCGGGCACTCGTGATGAAGCCCCTCCTGTTACTGTGCGACGAGCCGACCGGCAATCTCGACCACGATTCTGCCGACGTTGTGGCCTCGCTCCTTTTGGAACTGCATCAAAAGCAGGAGACCATCCTGATGGTGGTGACACACAGTGCCGAACTCGCGGCGCGCTTCCCCACGTGTTTCGATCTGATCGAGCAACAACTCATCAGGAGGGATGAAGGATGAGGGATGAGGGATAAATAAAACGGGATGAGTGATTTCTTCTTCATCCCTCATCCCTCCGCCCTCATCCCTTAATTGATGCGAACCGCCGTCCTTCTCAAACGCAATCTCACCTACTATTGGCGCACGAACCTTGCCGTGGTGTTCGGCGTCGCGGCGGCGGTGGCCGTGCTCGCCGGGGCGTTGGTCGTCGGCGATTCGGTGCGCGCCAGTCTGCGCGATCTGTTTCTGCAAAGACTGGGACGCACCGATCACATCATCGCGTCCGCCAGTTTCTTCCGTACACAACTCGCCGACGATTTGCGGGCGAATGAAGGCTTCACTGCGAGCGGTCTGGATACGGCCTGTCCGCTAATCGTGGCCGAAGGAGCGGCGACACACGAGGAGAGCGGGCGGCGCGGAACGCGCGTGATGGTTTACGGCGTGGACGAGCGATTCTGGAAATTTCACGGACGCGAAAACGCCGACGCGCAGTTTGCAGGTGATAGCGACGTGCTCTTAAGCGCCGGACTCAGCGACGAGTTGAAGGCACGCGCGGGAGATGTTTTGCTGTTGAGGATGGAGAAGGCTTCGGCAATTCCAATCGAATCCCTGCACGGCAGGAAAGAGGATGTCGGGCGCACGATCCGATTGACGGTGCGCGGTGCGCTCGATTCTTCATCCCTCGGTGAATTTTCCGTCCGCCCTCAACAATCAAGCGTGCGCGCCGTCTTCGTCCCGCTTCAGTTGTTGCAGAAAGTTTTAGAGCAGGAGGGAAGGGTCAACACGATTTTGATTTCCGCGCGTGATGCTGAAAGTGGACAAGCGGAAACGGAAGCGCGAACCGCGAAGCTGCGCGCGTTGTTGAAAGAGGATTTCCGGCTCGAAGACTTGGGTATTAAGTTGCGCGCATTGACGGAGCAACAGGCCATCGCAATCGAAAGTGAGACCGGACTCGTGGGCGATTCGCTGGCCGAGACAGTCAGCACCACGGCAAGCAAATTGGGAATGCGACCTGTGCCTGTCTTCTCTTATCTCGCTAACAATATCCGGGCGGGCGAGCGCGAGATTCCTTACTCATTGGTGACGGCATTCGGAGAAGAAAGCTTTGAGAGTTTGAAAGCCGCCGGCTCGAAGGCTATGGGTGGCGGAGAGAACAGCGCACAGGTTGACGCAAAACGCGCAGTCAGTTCGGCGCCATCCGAGCCATCAGTAGACAACTCATCGTCTGCGCTCTCGCCGATCATCCTGAACAGTTGGGCGGCGCGTGAACTGGACGCAAAGACGGGCGACGCGGTGACGCTCGAATATCTTTTGTGGGCCGACGGCGGACGCCTCGTCACGCAGTCGGCGCAGTTTCGTCTGGTGGGCGTGGTGCCCGTCGCGGGTGAAGCAGCCGACCGCGACCTCGTGCCGGACTATCCGGGCATCACCGGAACCGCGAGTCTCGCCGATTGGGACCCGCCGTTTCCCGTTGATTTGTCACGCATCCGCCCGCAGGACGAAGACTACTGGGATCAATACCGAACCACGCCGAAAGCTTTCATCCCGCTCGCCGAAGGACAAAAGCTCTGGCAGTCCCGTTTCGGGAAAATGACATCTCTGCGCATCGTTCCGCAGGACGAAGTGCCGCTCGAACAATCATTCGAGACCTACCGCGCTGGTTTGCGTGATGCGCTCGACCCGTCGCTCGTCGGGATGACGATTTATCCCACGAGAGCGGAAGGGCTTGAGGCGTCGCGCGGGGCGACGAACTTCGGCGAGTACTTTCTCTATTTCAGTTTCTTCCTCGTCGTCTCGGCGCTGCTGCTGACGGCGCTCTTCTTTAAGCTCGGCATTGAGCAAAGGCTGCGCGAGATCGGCATCCTTCAATCGCTCGGTTTTCACGCCGCACAGGTGCGAAGGATTTTTCTCGGCGAGGCAATCGTGCTGACCGTCGTCGGGAGCTTGCTGGGATTGTTAGGAGCTTACCTTTACGGCAGGCTCATCATGCTCGGCCTGCGGACGTGGTGGGTCGGTGCGGTCGGGACGACGGCACTG
>JBPCPQ010000237.1:0-3467 GCA_050999015.1 Pyrinomonadaceae bacterium
AGCAAAAGCCTTTTAACGAATTGGTGGAGATGATTGACGAAGGGTCAATCCAGAAACTGACCGTCAAGCAGTCGGAAGTCGTCGCCACCGACAAAGGCGGTAACGTAATTACCACGAAGCTCGGCAATGAGTTCGTCAAGGCCGATTTGATGAAGCGCGCGGTGGACAAGAAGATCGGCGTCGAAGAAGAAGTGGCCGGCAACAACCTTTTTTGGAGCATGTTGATTACGTGGGCGCCCATTCTTCTCTTCGTCGGCATCTGGATTTTCATGCTGCGGCAGATGCAGGCGGGCGGCAACAAGGCTCTGAGCTTCGGCAAGTCGCGCGCGAAGCTGCTGAATAATCAGCAGAAGCGCGTCACGTTTAAGGACGTGGCCGGCGTCGAAGAAGCGAAAGAAGAGTTACAGGAAATCATCGAGTTTCTCAAAGAGCCGCAGAAGTTTCAGAAACTCGGCGGGCGGATTCCGAAGGGCGTGCTGATGATGGGGCCGCCGGGAACCGGTAAGACGCTTCTTGCGCGCGCCGTCGCGGGCGAGGCCAACGTCCCGTTCTTCTCGATTTCGGGTTCGGATTTCGTCGAGATGTTCGTCGGCGTCGGCGCAAGCCGCGTCCGCGACCTCTTCGAGCAGGGCAAGAAGAACGCGCCGTGCATCATCTTCATTTACGAGATTGACGCAGTCGGACGGCACAGAGGCGCGGGGTTGGGCGGCGGGCACGACGAGCGCGAGCAGACCCTGAACCAGTTGCTCGTCGAGATGGACGGGTTTGAATCTAACGATGGCGTAATTCTGATGGCCTCGACCAATAGGCCGGATGTGCTCGACCCGGCGTTGCTCCGGCCCGGCAGATTTGATCGCCGCGTCGTGGTTTCGCGCCCCGACGTGCGCGGGCGCGAAGGCATCCTGAAAGTCCACACGCGCAAGATTCCTCTGGGCGAAGACGTTGACATCAGCGTGATCGCGCGCGGCACGCCGGGCTTCACCGGCGCTGACCTTGCGAACCTCGTCAACGAGGCGGCCTTGAACGCAGCGCGCTACAACAAGAAGATCGTGATGATGACGGACTTCGAGTTGGCGAAAGACAAGGTGCTGATGGGTGCGGAGCGCAAGAGCATGGTTCTTTCCAACGAAGAAAAGCGCGTCACCGCGTATCACGAAGCCGGGCATACGCTCGTCGGCTTGAAGGTTCCGAACGCCGACCCGGTGCATAAGGTCACGATTATCCCGCGCGGGATGGCGCTCGGCGTGACGCAGCAACTCCCTGAAGGCGACCGCCACAATTACACCAAGGATTATCTCCTCGGCCAGATTGCTATCCTGATGGGCGGGCGCATCGCGGAAGATGTATTCTTGGGGAGCATCACCACCGGCGCGTCAAACGACATTGAGCGGGCGACGGAGTTGGCGCGCGCGATGGTCTGCGAGTACGGCATGAGCGACCTCGGCCCGCTCACCTTCGGCAAGAAGGAAGAGCAAATCTTCTTAGGCCGCGAAATCGCGCAGCACCGTGACTTTTCTGAGGACACGGCGATTAAAATTGATCAGGAAGTGAAGCGACTCGTCTCCGAGCAGTACATCCGCGCGCAGGCGATTATCACCGAGAACCGCGACACGATGATACGGTTATCGGAAACGCTTCTTGAGCGCGAGACGCTCGACGGCGTGCAGATCAGGCGCGTCGTTGCCGGCCTGCCACTCGACGACGGGGGCGGCGCTCCCGAATCGAAAAATGATGAGGATCGTCCGCAGCTTAAAGAGCCGTCGGTCAATCCGCTCAAACCCATCCTGCCGCCGATTACGGGAGGAAACCCGGCGACGGCTTAAAGTCAGGGGGCAAAGGGTAAATGGTGAAAGGGGAAAAGGGTTAAACCTCTTCCCCTTTTCTCTTTTTGCACTCCTTCTTTCTGATGAAACATGAATGGAAATTCGTGCGGCGCTCGCTCCCGTTCGGCAAGCGCACGCTCGTGATGGGCATTCTCAATGTCACGCCGGACAGCTTCAGCGATGGCGGGCAGTTCTTCGATATGTCGCGCGCCGTCGCGCGAGTCGAAGAGATGGTCGCAGAGGGAGCCGATATTCTGGATGTCGGCGGGGAATCAACTCGACCCGGAGCGGCGCCAGTGTCCGTCGCGGAAGAGATCAGGCGCGTCGTGCCGGTCGTCGAAGCCGTCGCGCATAAAATCGCAATTCCCATTTCGGTTGACACGACGAAGGCAGAAGTCGCCCGCGCCGCGCTTCAAGCCGGCGCGGACATCATCAACGACATCTCCGGTTTGCGATTCGAGTCGCGTCTTGCAGACGAAGCGGCGCAAGCCGGAGCGGGATTGATTCTGATGCACTCGCGCGGCACGCCGGAGACAATGCACAAATTAGAGCCGGTCGTGGACGTGTTAGCGGAAGTCATCAGTTCACTGCATCAGAGCATCGCGGAAGCCGAGCGGCACGGTGTCGGGCGTGAAAGCATTGCCCTTGATCCCGGCATCGGTTTCAGTAAGAGCGCCGAACAAAACGTCGAATTGATCGCCAAGCTGAGCAAGTTGGCAAATGAGTTCGCGGAGTTTCCGATTCTCGTCGGCACGTCACGCAAACGCTTCATCGGCGCGCTACTCGGCGACGCCCCCCCTGACGAACGCATTCACGGAACGATGGCGACCGTCACCGCCGCCGTCCTTAACGGCGCTTCAATCGTCCGCGTCCACGACGTTCGGGCCGCCGTGCAGACGGTGCGCGTCGCGGATGCGATAAAAGCTGTGACAGGTGACGGGTGACAAGTGATAGGACAAAAGCTTTCATCATCCGCCGCTTGTTACTCGCCACAATTATTGTGTATTGTGCCGCGTCAAGTCGTGGTCAAAAATTAACGAGAAGGAATGTTAAGGGCATGATTTTTAGCGGGCGTGTGTGGCGCGCGGCGGCCTTGATTGGATTGTCGGTTTGCGTGTCGGGCTTCACCGAATGCTACAAGCCGGTGAAGCAGAGCAGCATGCCGTCGCACATTCGCACGGTGGCGGTTCCGGCGTTTGAGAACAACGCGCTGCGATTCAAAATCGAGACGCGCTTCACCGAGGCGGTGATGAACGAGGTCATCCGGCGCGGGCGGGGCTTGCGCGTGCAGAGCGAGCGCGAGGGCGCGGACGCGGTGGTTGACGGCGTGATCAAAAACTTCAACTTCTTTGCCGTGCTGCTTGACAGTCGCGGACGCGGGCGCGTCTTCGAGGTGACGGTGACAGCCGCCGTGACGGTGCGCGATCAGGTCGAGAACCGCGTGCTGTACGACAATCAGAATTACGTCTTTCGCGGCGAGTTTGAATTTACGAACGACCCGCGCACCTTCTTCAACGAGGAAGACCCGGCGGTGCAGCGCATCGCGCGGAGTTTCGCCGAAAGTCTCGTCTCAACACTCGTCAACGGTTTCGGGGTGAATCAGTAACGAATGAGCACGCTGTCGCGCGAAGAACTGAAGCGCGC
>JBPCPQ010000163.1:0-10934 GCA_050999015.1 Pyrinomonadaceae bacterium
GACACTTTTTGCATTTGAGGCTGCCTCAGAAAGCTAAGTCCAATGAAATCAACGGCTTAGCTTTTCACGATGACATGTGCTAACTTCTTTGTTATCAACAAGTTAGAAAAACTGTCCGAACCATTGACGCAATAAAGATTCGCTTATATACTATGTTTCATGGATGAAACAAACATTAAATCATTGTACACACAGGTACACCGACGATGATTACTTTTGTCGCGGGCAGTTTATTTAGCTCCCCCGCTCAAGTGCTAGTTAATACAGTTAACACGCAGGGCGTGATGGGTAAAGGTGTGGCGGCCGAGTTTAGGCGCATCTACCCTAAGATGTTCTCGCAGTATCGCACTTTGTGTGAGCTTAATAAGATAGATGTCGGCGTATTGTGGATCTACAAGACCCCGCACAAGTGGGTTCTCAACTTTCCGACGAAAAAACATTGGCGAAATCCGTCGAAGCCGGAGTATATAGAAGCCGGCTTGCGGAAATTTTATGACAAGTACGCGCAGCTTAGCATCCACAGCGTAGCCTTTCCTGCTCTCGGTTGCGGCAACGGTGGGCTGGACTGGGAAAGGGCTGTCAAGCCCCTGATGGAAAAGTACTTGAAAAAGCTCCCGATAGATGTCTTCATTCATTTGCCTTGGGCAGATAACAATTTACCAGAGCATCAGAATCAGGAAGTAATCACGGAGTGGCTCAGAGCAGAACCGGCTTCGTTGCCATTTACTGAAGTTTGGGAAGACTTACAAAGGGTCTTGTCTAAGAAGTCAGATTTCGTGACGTTTGCCAACAAGTCATCTTTTAGTGCAACTCTTGCCCCAGACAGCAAGGGGATTGTTATTGAAACCGACAAAAGAAAAAGTACCATAGGCGATGAACTAATCTTAGATGTTTGGCAGCAGTTGCGCCGTTACGGTTACACAAGGCGCGGGATCGCGCCGAGCGGGCGCGGGCGCGACATGTCATACCTTGTACCGGTTCTGGCCGAACTTCCTTACGTCAAGCCGGTTCAACTGTCGGAGACGGACGATTTCGATTTAAGATCGTCAATCGGTTTGCAGTACTTTGCTCCACCGATGAAAGACCTTTCGCTGTTCTCTGCCACATAAACACCTTCGAACTCATGACACATGCGCGACGAAAAGCAGATTCGCAGGAGATCGAAAATCTCCTCGATGAACTGTCGGCGCAAAGTTGGTTAAAAGGAAGCCGTGAAAAATGGTCAGCCTATGTTTATCATTTTACTGACGTGCGGAATGCCGTAGAAATTCTCAAGATCGGCAAACTCTTATGCCGCGCCGAGCTTAATAGACGTAAAGGTATGGTCGTGGATAACGCGAGTCAGATTATAATTGCTAACACGGCCAACTACGTTCACGATTATGTGAGGCTTTATTTTCGCCCGCAAACACCGACGCAGTATCACAACGAGGGTATCAGGCCAAAAGCACAACGGTCACTCGATTCTCATTGTCCAGTGCCTGTTTTCTTTCTTTTCGATGCGAAGGAAATTTTAACGCGCGCCGGTAGCTCGTTTTCAGACGGTAACCTCGCCGCAGGGGCAAATCTTTACGATACCGCAGAGGCGTTGAGGAGTTTCAATTTCCGGGACATTTATCACATCGGAGCAATACCTGAGTATGTCAAGCGGAACATTATTTATCATCGCAAAGCGGAAGTCGTCGTGCCGAACGAATTAGATTTGTCATCATTGAAATTCATTTTTTGCCGCTCGCGTGCCGAAAAGGACATGCTCTTGCACTTGCTACCGACCGAGCAGTTCAAAGTATGGCAAAGGAAAATTCTGGTGGACAGTAGATCGCAGTTTTATCATCGCAAGTGGAGTTTCGTTGAAATCGTCGAGATGACGACGGAGCGCGTTACTTTCACCTTCTCGCCTGACACACGGACGCCGGGAAATTTCTTCGCGAAAGTGCTCTTCACCGAACACGATACTGGCAAGCAACACGACTATGTGCAGGGCGAGTTCCTTGCTAACAGTAAATCTGTCGCACTTGTGCCGAAGGGGGTGGAGCGTTATGAGGTGAGACTGTGGCTTGACGATGAGTTGGCTTTCGCTAACGCTTTCTACAACGAAGACCTACCGTTCTAAAGAAGACAAGGCTTTCCTATATTTTGGGGTTTAGTCAGAGTCTTTTCATATGGCTAAATTGCAGGGAACTTGTGATGGTCGGGTACGTGAAATAGCGACTCAGAAATCAGACCACGCTTGCAAGAAATATGAGAAAGTCTTGGCTCCTAGCCGACGCGTTACACCGTCTCCTCGTCCCTGTACACATACAGTTTTTAGTTTTTAGCTTTTTTCTGTCCACTCGCGCACGGCGCGTAAGACCGATTCGGCGGCGCGGTCGGATGCGCCGCCCGCGCCGAGTCGTGCGGTCGCGGCGCGCAGGCGGGCGCGGAAACGCGCGTTGTGTTCCGCGTCGAGTAATTCCAATAACTCCCGCGCCAGAGTCTCGCCAGTAAAATCGTCCTGCATCAATTCGGTGGCGAGTCGCTCGTCGGCAATCAGGTTGACGAGTCCGAAGTGCTCGACATCGATCAGGCGTCCGAGCGTGTGCCAGTTCAGCGCGGATTCTTTGTAGACGACGACGAGCGGCGTTTCGGTGAGCGCCGCTTCGAGCGTCGCGGTGCCGCTCGCCACGCCCGCCGCGTCCGCCGCCGCGAGCGCCTCGCGCGTCTCGTGCTGCGTGACGCGGAGCGCGACGGAATCAGGTAGGCCGTTCGAGAGCGCGGCGTCAATGATTGCCCGCGCCTCGTCAGAGGAGCGCGACGACGCGAGCGCGACGACGAACTGCGCGTCGGGTCGTTCGCGCGAAACGTGTCCGGCGGCATCAATCATCGGCGGCAGAATACGCTGGAGTTCTTTGCGGCGGCTGCCGGGCAAAAGCGCGATTAAGGGGCGCGACGGATCGAGATCGTGGCGGGCGCAAAACTCCACACGCCCGTAGCGCGGTTGGACTTCGCCGGTGAGCGGGTGGCCGACAAACTCGACGTGCGTGATGCCGCGCTCCCTGTACCATTCAGGCTCGAACGGCAGAATCGCGAGCAGCAGATCAACGTCGCGCCGGATGTTGCGCACGCGGCGCGCGCGCCATGCCCAAAGCTGCGGGCTGATGTAATAAATCACCTTGATGCCGCGACGATGCATTGCGCGGGCGAGCGGCAGATTGAAGTCGGGCCAGTCAACGAGAATCGCGGCGTCAGGTCGCCGAGCGAGTGCCGCCGCCTTCAAAGTTTTATAAGCCCCCCAAAACTTCGGCAGCGCGCGCCCGACCTCTAACAAGCCCATGATCGCAAGTTCGTCCGCGCGGACAATTGACTCGACTCCCGCCGCGCGCATCTCCCGCTCGGTCGCGCCGAAAAACTCGAAGCGCGCGGCGGGCGCCTTTCCGCGCAGAGCGCGCACCAGCGCCGCCGCGTGTGCGTCGCCCGACGCTTCGCCCGCGACGATCATCAACCGAATGCTCTCATCATGTTGTCCGACCATCGAGAACATCTTAACAAAGTGATGGGTGATGGATGATGAGTGATAGGACGAAAATCCACTTTCCTATCACTCATCACCTATCGCTCATCACCCATTACCTATCACCGCTTTGTTGCCTTGTCCGTTTTCGGGAGTGCGTGCTAGCATCGCCGCGTTTTGAAACTGCGGGGCTCTAAATCGAGACCCAAGAGAATGAAACAGGGCTAAGCACAGGATGAAAGGAGTTGAGTTTGATTTTATCTTGTCCATCCTTGTTAATTTTTTCGTGTATCAATCTTGCGTGGTTGGATTTAGAAACTTCTTACGGGGATTTTGTCTCGATGCGCGCTTCCGTGTTTCACCCTCATGGAGGTCGCCGGTTCGTTTCCTACTCGTGCCTTTTTCAATTCCCAATCAAAGAGCGACGCTGATTCTTACCATCGTAGTTTGCGCGGCAGTGGTGTTTCTGTGCGCCGCGCCGCGACAGGCGCGCGCGCAGCAGACGAATCCCGTTGACCGGCAGGTGACGAACCCGATCACCGACACGCCGAACGTCAATCCGCTGCAACAGGCGCAGCCGATTCCCCCGCGCCGCCGGCAGACGACGACGAACGGCACGGGGACGCAATCAACCGAAGAATTGACGGTCAACGCCGGGACGCAGGAATTTAGCGGCCCGGATAAGGCGCGTGTCGGCGTCTACACCGGCAATGTTGATGCGCGCATCGGCATTTACCGCTTGCAGGCCGACAAAGTGACGGTCTACGAATTTGACAACAAAGTCATCGCCGAAGGAAGCGTCGTTTTCGATCAGGGTGAATTGCAGCGTATCACCGGCTCGCGCGCCGAGTGGAACTACGCGACGAAGACCGGCTTCTTCGTCAACTCGACCGGCTTCAGCAATCAGACGCAGGACGGCACGATTCTCTACTTCACCGCCGACCGCGTGGAGAAGGTGAGCGCCGACCGCGTCGTGATTCTCGACGGCGAGATTACCGCCTGCGACGAGGACGTGCCGAAGTGGAGCTTTAAGGCGAAGCGCGCCGAGATTCGTTTGAACGACCGCGTGCGTGCCCGGCGTCCGAGCTTTAACATAAAAAGCAAGCCCGTCTTTCTCCTGCCGTATGTCTCGGTTTCGCTTAAACGGCGTGACCGCGATTCCGGCTTTCTGACGCCGACCTTCAGCGGCTCTGGAAGCAAAGGTTTTCGCCTCTCGAACGCTTACTACCAGACGCTCGGTCGCTCCGCCGACATCACATTTCGCAGCGACATCTATACGCAGCGCGGCCTCGGCTTCGGCGCTGACCTGCGCACGCGCGCCAACTCACGCTCGTTTTTGAACGCCGGCTTCTTCACCGTCAAAGACCGCATCTTCGGCGCGGAGGCGAGCGCCGAAAACCCTGATCAGGGTGGGTCGAGTTTCTACGCCAACGGCGTCCACTATTTCCCGAACGGCTTCACCGCCGCCGCTGACATCAACATCACATCGAACCTCGCGTTCCGCCAAATCTTCTCCGACGGAATTCAGCAGGCCATCTCGCCCGAAGAGCGTTCGCAACTTTTCATCAACAAAAACTTCGGTGACTACAGCCTCAACTTCCTTGCGCGCACGCAGGTGACTTCGATCCCGAACGTGCGCGTCCGCACCCGACAACTGCCGAGCGTCACGCTCGACAAGCGCCCTTCAGCATTGCGCTTCTTTGAACGTGTGCCGGTTTACTTTTCGTTCGAGGGCGGCGTTGAAGGCGTCAGCCGCAAGGAGACGGTTGAAGACCTCGCCGCGTTCCATGCGGAAGGTAACGCTAATCCGGTAATCACGCCGTCCATCGTGCAGCGTCTCGACGTGCATCCGACGTTCTCCGTGCCGTTCAACTTCGCGGGCGGCTGGACGGCGACCGCCGTCGCGGGGCTTCGCACAACTTACTACTCGAACTCGATTGACCCGCTGACGCGCCTCGTGCTCGGGCGCGATGTGGTGCGCGGCTACGGCGAGTTCAATCTCGACGTGAGGCCGCCGGCGCTGGCGCGCAACTTCCGTCGCGGCGACGGCGCGTTCTTCTTTCGCCACACCATCGAGCCGTACCTGACGTACCGCAAAATCTCCGGCATCTCCAGCTTTGAGCGCATCATTCGCTTCGACTACACCGACGCCATTGCCGACACGAACGAGATCGAGTACGGCGTCACGAACAGATTTTTTACGCGGCGCTCGACGGAGAATGTGAGCGGCAGAGGCCCCGCCAACGGCGCGGCGGGTGAGGCCGCGCGGCGTGCACCGCTCGCGAGCCAGCCTTACGAAGCGTTCTCGCTGACGCTCCGGCAGAAATACTTTTTCGACCCGACCTTCGGCGGCGCGCTCATTCCCGGCAGGCGTAATCAGTTCTACCCGATCAACACCTTCAGCGGCTTTGGCTATGGCGGCGTCTCGCGCCGCTTCTCGCCGCTCTACGTCGAAGCGCGCTACCGCCCGAATGTTGATTTGTCGGCGGACGTGCGCACCAACCTCGACGTGCAGGGTGAGGCCGGGGGCCTGCGCGACTTGGCGGTGAGCTTCGGTGTCAACCGTCGTTTGTGGCAGGCCTTCCAAACTTTTTACTACACCCGCGCCGTCACGCTCGCGCCGGAGTTGAGACAATTCAGTGACGTGAACGGCAACGAGCCGGGCACGCGACAAGGCTCGCAGTGGAGTCCATCTGTTTTCCTCGGCAACCGCGAAGACGGCCTGTTCGGCGGCGCATCGTTCTTCTTCGACTTCCAGAATCGCCCTGGCGGGCGCAGCTCTTCGCTCGTCAGTTCCGTCACAACACTCGGCTACGGCTGGGACTGTTGCGCCGTGACGCTGCAAAACTCGATTTATGATGTCGGGTTGCGCAAAGAGAACCGCATCCTCTTCAGCTTCCGCCTAAACGGCATCGGTACCTTCGGCACCGAGCAGATCGGCCAGAACTTCCGCTAAGCCGGACGCCTTCGATTGCGGAATGCGGAATGCGGATTAAAAGCCGGCAGCGCTCCGCAATCCGCAATTTTGCGTTCCGCAATCGAAGGTGATGGGTTTATAATGCCGGGTGCGGAAGGCCGCCGGACGGGTGCCCCACCTGATTTTCTGTCGTTCAAGCCTTCGTCGTGCGCGTCTCTTTCGTCGCTGAGATAAACGGCAAACTTACCGTAGCCCCCGTGAAAGCTGCGAGATAAAAGCTAAGGCATGTGCATCTCACGGCGCGGAAAAGACATCTGATTGGGCGGCCTCCTTGAACGGTCGGTCTTAACGAAACCCCCACAACGCTTTAACAACTCAGGTGCGGTTCCGGCATTTCTCACTCTCTCTCCACGGGCACAACATTGAGGTTTTATAAGCATTTCGCGCCCCTTCAAATTTGGGTTACATCGAGTGAGACTCCGAAAAGAGTCTTAAGGTACGGAGAAGTTGATGAAAAGAATTGGTAAGCTCCCGGCCTTCTTCTTACTGTGTGTACTTGTGCATCCGTCCGTCGCCCCCCTCGGACTGGCCCAGAAACAGACACTCACCCCCCCGCCGTCAATCCGTAAATACACGCCGACAGTCGAAACTGAACAAGAAGGATTCATCATCTATCAGTCGAACGGCGAGGTCGCCTGCCGCGACGCGACCGAAGTGGAAGCCCGCGAGATTGATCGGCGCGACCCCGACGTAGAGCTTATTATTCTCCGCAACAAATCAAACGACATCGGACTGCTCGAAACTGAACAGTACTCGGCCAACGCCGAAGCAACCGGACTGAAAATAATTCTGCGCGGCACGACGCGCTTAGACCAACAATACCCGGATGTCAAAGCGGCTTTCATCAGAGCCGCCGCCGTGTGGGAATCGCTGATTAAATCGGACATCACCGTGGTGATTGACGTTGACTACGGCCCCGACCGCTTCGGCACGGCGTGGGGTTCGGGCGTGCTCGGCTCGACCAGCGGAACCGTGTTCTCGCCGCAGTACGACGACGTGCGCCAGCGTCTGCAAACGCGGTCGCCGGGCGCGGAAGAGTTGGCGCTCTACAATGCGCTACGCGCCGGGTCGCTTCCGACCAGTCAGGGCGCGGCGACGAGGATTCGCATCGTCAGCCCCATCGCCCGCGCCATCGGTATCACTTCTCAGCACGCCGCCCCCAACGACACAGACAAAGACATCTCAATCGGCTTTAATTCTAGTTTCTCTTTCGACTTTAACCCCGACGACGGCATTACCTCCGGCCTGACCGACTTCGATGCCGTCGCGGTTCACGAGATGGGACACGCGCTCGGCTTCACTTCGAGCGTGCGCGACGCGGGGGCGACTTCTATTCAACCGAGCGTGTGGGACATGTTTCGGTTTCGTCCGGGCACGGCTTCACTTGCGACGTTCGGCACGGCGGAGCGGGTGTTGATGACGGGCGCGACGAGCGCCGATCAGCACGTGTGTTTCAACGGCGGCCCCGAGTTGCAACTCTCGACCGGGAACGCGGACGGCGACGGCGGCGATGAGGAGCAGGCGAGCCACTGGAAGGACGATAGGTTCGGCGGCCCGTACATCGGCATTATGGACCCGACAGTTCGCAGTGGTCGCCGTTTTCAGATCACCGACAACGACCGGAAGGCGATTGACACATTCGGTTATATAACGGGCGCGGTGCCGCCCCCGCCGCCCGCGCCGGCGAATGACAATTTCGCCAACGCGACACAAATCAATGGCGGCTCCGGTACTATTGCCGGCACCAATGTCAGCGCGACGAAAGAGCCGGGCGAGCCGAGCAACATTCCCGACACCTCGGGCGGCAAGTCGGTGTGGTATCGGTGGCAGTCGCCCGCCTCTGGAACCGCCGTGATTGACACCGTGGGGAGCGGATTCGATACAACTCTCGCCGTCTATCGCGGGAGCAGCGTCGCCGCCTTGTCGCTGGTGCCGAACGGCGCGAACGACGACATCATCCTCGGAGAAGAACTTCAGAGCCGCGTGACGTTCAGCGTCACGGCGGGCGAGATTTACCACATCGTCGTTGACGGCTTCGATGGGGACTTCGGCAACATCACGCTCAACTGGAATATCTCCGGCGCAACTCCGACGCCGACGCCAACTCCCGCACCAACCCCGGTGCCGATCCCGTGGGTAAGCAACGCGCAATTTACAGGCGCGAGCTATGCGGCGAACGAGAGCGACGGCAAAGCGACCATCACCGTCACACGCACCGGAGACACGTCCGGCACCGGCAAGATCGCTTATGCGACGAGAGCGGACGCGGGCTTCTTCAGGTGCGATGTGGTGAACGGGCAGGCGTCGGAGCGTTGTGATTATTCAACGACCGTCGGCACGCTCAGGTTCGGGGCGGGAGAGATACAGAAGAGTTTTGTCGTCCCCATCGCGGACGACGCATTCGTTGAGGGAACTGAGTCCGTCGGCCTCACGCTTTACACTCCGACGACGGCGAATGTCAGCACCGCCACGCTGACGATTACTGACAACGACGCGACGCCTCCCACGACGGCCAACAATCCTTTCAACCGGCCCAACAATTTTTTTGTCCGCCAGCACTATCTCGATTTCCTCGCGCGCGAGCCTGATGCGGGCGGCTTCAACGACTGGCTGAGTGTCTTAAACTCCTGCGGCCCCGCTCAGGGCGACCTCGGCTCGCCGGTAACGTGCGACCGCATTCACGTCTCCAGCGGCTTTTACCGCTCGCCGGAGTTCACGGATCGTGGCTACTTCGTTTACCGCTTTTACGACGCGACGCTCGGAAGACGACCGCTCTACACAGAATTCATCCCGGACATGGCGAGCCTCAGCGGCTTCCAAACCCCAGCCGAGCAAGAGCAGAACATTGTAGAGTTCATCGATAGATTCATGAGCCGAACGGACTTTATGCAACGGTACGGAGTGTTTTTGACCCCCGCTAACGCGGACGCGTTCATTACACAATTAGAGATTTGGGCGGTGATACCACGAATAGCCGAGCCTTTGCGAACTCAGCTAGTCACCGGCATGCAGAGCGGGCAAAAGACGGCGGCACAGACCTTGAGAGGGTTCATCGAAAGTCAGCAGGTCTACGATAAGTTTTTCTTTCGCGGCTTCGTCGCAATGCAATACTTCGGGTATCTCAGACGTGACCCCGACATCGCCGGCTACAACGACTGGGTGGACGTGCTCACCAACGGGCGGGCGTCTGCCGGCGTCGGGCCGGGCGATTATCGCCACATGATTAGGGGCTTCGTTTATTCGGTCGAGTATCGAGAACGCTTCGGGCAGCCGTAGGCTGTGCCGGTTAAGAAATCGAGCGAAGGGCTGTTCCTCACATCAAATCTCTCCCTGACATTATCCGTTGCGAACGGTTGCGGCAGTAAACTCGACCGTGAAAGAGGCGTTAATCATACGCCCCGCTTTCACGCTTGTGCTGCTATCAATTGCGAGCAGTTGCGCTGGGAATCCGTCAGTGAAGAAGGACGACCGGCGCGGCATAAAAATTCCCACTGTTGACTGAGCGGGCCTCTGCCGATCAGGCCGAAACGCTTATTCAACAACCGGGGAAGGTCGTTGGTATTAGCACTTTTGTAATAACGGGCAGGATATTGACGAATTCTTACGGTCTGTAGACCGATGAAGCAAAGATGTAAAAATGGGGGGACATTTTTCGATGAGATTCTCGAAAGCCAATGCGAAATTGCTACTCGCTCTTATTCTTGTGGTCGCGACCGTACTTAGTATGGTTTTCGCGTCACTGCCGGTCGCTCAGGCGGCCGAAGGCGGCAAGATTGTTTTTTATAGTCAGCGGGATAATGCCGCCGGTGAAATTTATGCGATGAATGCCGACGGCAGTAATATTACGCGGCTGACGGACAACGCGTTTGAAGACCTTTACCCGGCGTGGTCGCCGGACGGTGCCAAAATCGTGTTCGAGAGTGCGCGCGATGGCAGCAATGAAATATACGTGATGAACGCGGACGGCTCCGGGCAGGTGAGGCTCACCAATAATGCAGTGACGGACACTGACCCGGCATGGTCTCCCGACGGCACGAAGATCGTCTTCACGAGCTACCACGATGGCAACGGCGAAATTTATGTTATGGACTCGAACGGCGCTAACCAACAGCGCCTGACCGTGAACACCGACTTGGATTCGGGAGCGGTGTGGTCGCCGAACGGCGCGAACATCGCGTTTGCGAGGCAGCAGACCGATGGGAACATTGAGATTTACGTGATGGACGCCGACGGCACCGATGAAGTGAACATCACGAACAGCCCCGGCGAAGATTCGCTCCCCGCGTGGTCGCCGGACAGCTTGAAGATCGCGTTCGCTAGCTTGCGCACCGGCAACGCGGAGATTTACACGATTGACAAGAACGGCAATAACCCGCTCAACATCACCAACAACACGGCCAGCGATGTCAGGCCGACGTGGTCGCCGAACGGGAGCGAGATCGCGTTCGCCAGTAATCGTGAGGGCAA
>JBPCPQ010000433.1:0-5252 GCA_050999015.1 Pyrinomonadaceae bacterium
CACCGGAATAACGCACCACACATGCAAAGCGCCCTGCAGGGGCGCAAGTCTCTTGCGAACTCCTGCGTCCTTGTCAGGACGCAGACATCAACGCGGATGCGGTTCCGGTGGTTCCACACCACCGGCTAATCTCCTGTCGTCCCTTCGGGACACACATCAGAAAACATTTTCTTGAACGCTATAGCTAGGGTCTGGTAGTACTCGGCGCGCTCGTCGAGCGAGATAAGGAAGTCCTTCAAGCTTCGAGGGAAGTGAGCATCCACGTTGATGTATTCGGTGCGCACGAGATCAGATGGCAACTTTACATCACCGATCTTGATAACTACAGTCTCTCTTCCATAGGCATGCGTCCAACCGAGCTCGTAAAAGTGTTTGCCATCGTCTCTGGGCGAAGGCCTTCGTGGACGATGGCGATTCCGATTGGACAAGAAACTGCTAGCGCCCAAATCTTAAGCAAAAAGTCCTTGCCAGTAGTGGCGCTCGCTGCATCAACAATACTGAAGCTAGCTCGACGCAGGGCGGTGGACACCCGCCTTTTAACACTGAGTACCTCAGCAGGCACTGGATTCCCCATCGCGGCCATCAGGAAGCATGTTCGCGGTCGCCACCGCACAGGGGGTACTGTCGACGTCCCCGTCCGTTGGCCGATAGAAAATCATTTCCGATTGGATGTCTTTTCTGTGATGGGTACGTCTTTGTAAGCGCCGCTGCTCTTCTTATGGGCGATGATTCTTCCCGTGGTTGTGTCGACCTTTACGAAGCGACGACTCCGTGGGTTCTCCACTTGAGAAAGGGCGCTACCTGCAACTGACTTCGGCTTAGCACTAGACCGCCCATCGCGCAACGTGGCAGACGCCTTCCTCGCGTCCGTAGACGCCGCCGCCCGGCTTGGTGCATACCGCTGCGAAAGAGCACTCCCGGCAGCAGTCTTCGCCTTGCGAGAGGTTGCGACCTTTCTCGGAGTGCTAGATGCGTTCGACGACGCCTTCTTACCAATTTCCTTCGACATGATAAACCTCCAACGTCAATAATTCTGTATAACTGTAATCCGTATGCTCGAATGCAAGCAAACAACGAGTTGTCCGACTACTCAATTATGCGGTTGGTAGCGACATAACACTATCATTCGGTATGTTATACCGCCCGCTCTGTGGCACATCGCTGCTTCTAATCTTCAAGCCATCACACTGCTGAGCCACGCAATTGTACCACTCTGATTATTCTTGTTCGTCCACTTCCCCAGTTTGTTCCGGCGCGTGGTGTCGGGGGCGCATGTGGGGGAAGAGGATTACGTCGCGGATGGTGCGGCGGTTGGTGAGGATCATCACGAGGCGGTCTATGCCGATGCCGATGCCGGCGGCGGGGGGCATGCCGTAGGCGAGGGCACGCAGGTAGTCTTCGTCCATCGGCATCGCCTCTTCGTCACCGCGCTCGCGGGCGCGTGTCTGCTCGACGAAGCGTCCGTGCTGCTCGACGGGGTCGTTCAATTCCGAGAAGCCGTTCGCCACTTCCATCTCGGCGACGTACAACTCGAATCGCTCGGCGACGGTCGGATCAGCAGGCGAGGCTTTGGCGAGCGGCGAGACGGGCTTCGGAAAGTCGGTGATGAACGTCGGTTGAATGATGTGTCGTTCGGCGACTTCTTCAAAGAGCGCGGCGATGTGGCGCGCAGTCTCCTCAGCGTCGGGCGCGGGCGAACTGCCGGCGCTCCCGCCGATGCGGTGCCACACGTCTGCCGTCGAGAAGTTGAGACTTAAAGCCTGCTCGGCGGCAGACGTGTAGCCGCCGATGGCGGGCGGCAGTGTCGGCGGCGGCTGTTGCTTTTGTTCCTCAAGAAAGAGCGCGAGGCGGCGAACACGCGCCGAATCGTCGAGCCAGCTTCCGTCAAATCTCTCGCCGCCGAGTTCGCGGTATTGCTGCGGCCAGAATTGAATGATCGCTTCTTTCATCGTGAGCCGCGCGAATTTTTGGGAAAAGTCAATTTCGTGTTCGCCGAAGCGCGCGCGTGCGTCACCCGTCACCTTCGTGATTGTCGCGCGCAGCATCTCTTCGCAGAAGTCCATCATGCCGACCGCGTCCATGTAGGCGCAGTAAAATTCGAGCATCGTGAACTCAGGATTCCAACGGTAGCCTAGCCCCTCGTTACGGAAATTACGATTCAACTCATAGACGCGCTCGAAGCCGCCGACGACGAGTCGCTTCAGGTAAAGCTCCGGCGCAATGCGAAGGTAGAGGTCTATGTCGAGCGCGTTGTGATGCGTCTTGAACGGACGCGCCGCCGCGCCCGACGCGATGGGCGAAAGCATCGGTGTTTCAACTTCAATGTAGCCGTGATCGTCAAGAAAGCGGCGCATCTCGGTGATGGTCTTTGAGCGGCGCGCGAAGACTTCACGCGTCGTCAGATCATTTTCTTCGCGCTCGATTTTGAGGCTTGAGGCGATGAGGTCGGCATAGCGCTGGCGCTGGCGGATTTCGGGGTCGCTGATGCCGTGCAACTTGTCGGGCATCGGCACGAGCGCCTTAGCGAGGAACGTCAACTCGCGGACATGAACCGACAACTCGCCGGTCTTGGTGACGAACAAAAAACCCTCGACGCCGATGAAGTCGCCGTGATCGAGCAGGCCGAACAATTCCCATCCTAAGACCTCGCGGCCTTCCGCGCCGCGCGCTTTCGCGTCGTCCTTACGGACGTAGATTTGCAGCCGCGCCGCGCCGTCGGAGAGATGAACGAAGGCGGCCTTACCCATAACTCGCGGCGGAACCGCGAGCCGTCCGCTCAAGCGCACGTTGAATTTATTCAACTCTGAGTTGGCGCGCTCCAATTCTTCCGTGGAGGGGCGCGTGCCTTCTTCCGTGACCTTCGGCGCGAGCGAACTGAACTTCTCCACAACGCTCGTGATCGTGTCGTCGCGTTCGGGATTCGCCACGCGGCTGCGGTCGAATTTGTTCGGGTAAGCGTTGCCGACGAGCGCAGTAATCGCTTCGAGGTGTTCACGCCGGGCGCGCGACTGGTCGTTGTCTTCGACGAAAGGAAAATTCATAGGTGGTGAATAGTAAATCGTAAATCGTGAATGGAAAAGGCGGCGTCTTGTATTGCCGATTTAGGATTTACGATTCACGACTAAGACGTGTTAAATTTTCCGGTAAAGCCAATGCTCGAAAAGAAGATTTTGATGCGGGACGAGGCCGGAGTTGTGCGCGCGCGGCTGCGCGAGAGCGGAAAGCGTCTCGTGTTTACGAATGGCTGCTTCGACGTTTTGCACGTTGGGCATGTGCGTTATCTACAATCGGCGCGCTCGCTCGGCGACGCGCTGATAATCGCAATTAACAGCGACCGTTCGGTGCGCGCGTTGAAAGGTGAGGGTCGCCCCGTCAACAATGAGGACGAGCGCGCCGAGATGCTGGCGGCGCTGGGCGCGGTTGATTACGTCACTGTGTTTGACGAGGATTCGCCGCGCGCCTTAATCGCCGAACTCTTGCCGGATGTTTTAGTCAAAGGCGGCGACTACACGCTCGGCGAGATTCACGGGCGCGAAGAGGTGGAAGCCGCCGGCGGGCGCGTCGTCGCGCTACCGTTCGTCGAGGGTGTTTCGACGACGAGCATCATCGAACGCATCAGGAAGCAGGTGATGGGTGATAGGTGATAGGTAATGAGACGAAAGCTTCGTCCTATCACCTATCACTCATCACCTACCACTAACGAAAGTTATGAGTAGCGCAATCGAATCAATGCCGGTTTTACAAGGCGTTCTGCGGCGCGTTGTTGAGAGCGCGGAGTTCGCGCAGTTGGCGGCGGAAGTGAAGGGCGGGGCGCGGGTAATTTCGGTCAGCGGATTAACTTCCGGCTCGGCTCGCGCGCTGGCGCTCGCCGCGTTGCAGCGTGAGACTGGAAAACGTCTCGCCGTAGTCCTCGAAGCGAATCTCGACTTGGAGGTGTGGGAGCGCGACCTCTCCTTCTGGAGCGCGGCGCTCCGGCACGGCGGTGACACAGACGCCGACGAAGGAGCGGTGCTGACGCTTCCGGCTTCGGAGGGCGATCCTTACGCGGGCGCGTCGCCGCACGCCGAGATTTTGGAGCGGCGCGCGCTGGCCTTGTGGCGTTTGGCGCGGGGAGAGGGAAAGTTTGTGCTGCTCTCGGCGCGCGCTTTGGTGCGGCGGACAATCGCGCCGGAGAGGCTAATGAAAGCCGGCGCGCGGCTTCGACGTGACGAGGACTACGCGCCGGAGAAATTAGTAGGGCAACTACTCGCCTCCGGCTACATGCGTCAAGACCCGGTGGGCGCGGTCGGAGATTTCTCACTGCGCGGCGGCATTCTCGACGTGTGGTCGCCAGGGCACGATGCGCCGGTGCGCGTCGAGTTCTTTGGCGACACCGTTGATTCGATCCGCGAGTTCGACGCTGAAACCCAACTCTCAATCGCGCAGTTGAAAGAATCTGAGATCGTGCCGATGCGCGAGCTGGCGGTCGGGCGCGACGATTTTAAGTTGTGGGCCGAAGCGGCGCGCGAACGCTTCAACGACGAACGCTACACGCGCGCCCTTCGTGATCGCACCGTGCATGCCGACGAGGGTGAGACATTCGCCGGTTGGGAATGGCTCATCCCGCTCGTGCTGAATACGGAGTCGAGCGCGTTCGATTACCTGAAAGACGCGGTGCTCGTCGTTGACGAGCCAAGCGGCGTTGAGGGACGACTCGGCGCGATGTATGACAATCTAGCCTCCCGGTATGTCGAGAGCGAAGCGGCGGACGAAATCGCTTTGCGCCCCGATGAGTTGTACCTGACAATTGAGGAACTTCGCGCGCGGATTGACAACGAGCGTCGCCTCGAGTTTCGCGCGCTCGGTCGCGCGGCGGCAATGGTGGACGAAAGATTCGTGGCCGAAGCGGAACAGCCAACTGTCCAAATCGGTCGCGCGCGCGGCGCGGCTTCGCCGCTGTTCCTTTTTCCGGCGGTGGATAGAGCCCCTGAAGTTGAGTGGCGCTCGCTGCCCGCGCGCCGCTACCACGGACGCATCCCCGATCTCGCCGCTGACGTGCGCCGCGCGCGCGAGGAGAAGGGAAGTGTGACGTTGTTTGCGATGCCGAGCACAGGAATGGCGGAGCGCGTCAGAGAAATGCTTGCGGACTACAACGTAAACGCGCGCGTCGCGCTCGCGGGCGAGGGTGGGGCTGCGGAAGATTCTTCGTCGGCGGTGGTGACGACGGGTCGTCTCTCCGGCGGCTTCGAGTTGCCGGGCGCGGGACTCGTCGT
>JBPCPQ010000382.1:0-5138 GCA_050999015.1 Pyrinomonadaceae bacterium
CGAGATGCGCGACAAGATAGACCGCCGCGCCGCCGCCGCCGACGCGAAGATGCAACTCGGCGCGGCCTCGGTTGATACGCAGATGCAGGAGATCGAGCGGGAAGCGATGGACATGCAGTTACAGGACAAGCTGCTCGAATACAAACAGCAGATGGGGTTGCTGCCGAGCGCGACCGGCCATCAAACTCCGGCACTCCCGGCAGCAGGCGAGACCAATAACAATAGTGGCAGTGCCCCGATGCTTCCGGCTGCGGATGAAAGATCGAATTAGCTAGCACTTTTAGTTAAGTGAACCGGGCGCGCTTCACGGGGCTTCATTAAATACTCGGTGAGCCGTCGCTGGCAGTCGTTGCAGTTCGCACTAATGGATGATTATGGTGGAGAGAAAGTTTAATCTTGAATACTTGAAAGAGGCAGTGAAGGAACCCGTCAATTTCTGGGGCATGGCGGGTTTTGCCGTCGCCGCCGCATACACGCAGTCAGTGATTCCGATAGCCGCCGCGCTCGTCACCGAAGGAATGTACCTTGCCACCGTGCCCGCCAGTAACCTCTACCGTCGCCTCGTTGACGGGCGCAATAAGAAGCGCCTTCTGGAGGAGCGCAAGCAAACACGCGAAAAGCTGATTAATACTTTCGACCCGCGCGAGAAGGAAGCGGTGCTTTATCTGAAGTGGCTGAAGAATCAGATTTTTGATAACTACAAAAAATTCACCGGCGCGAAAGAGCCGCCGTCGAACATTAAAAGTTTGGAACAGCGTTGGGAAGATTTCGTTGATTTGTTGGACGTGTACCGGCGCCGCAAGCATCACCTGAAATCAATTAACCGGCAGGCCGTGCAGAACCAATTCACTCAGGCCGAGCGCGCGGTGGAAACTTCCCCCGACGAGCGCGCGCGCCGCGTCCAGCAGGCGAACGTCGAAATCCTCAAGAGGCGACTCGCCGCCTTCAGCGAACTCGACCGTTCCGTGAAGCTCGTCGAAGGACAACTCCAATCAATCGAAAACTTCTTCGGCCTCGTTAACGATCAGGTCGTCACGCTGCCGACGCCGGAGAGGGTCTCGTCGCTCGACTTCGAACAGTTAAGCGATTCAATCGCGATGACCAAACAGATGCTCGAAGAAACCTCCGACATGATCGGCGCGCTCGATAACCACAACCGCGAACTCGGCAACTACAATCTGCTTCCCTCAAGCTCTTCGGCAAAATAGCAGAAAGCTCGTTCCGTCTAACCGAAGCATTCACGTCAATCGCCTTGAAAATTATGTTCTTGAAATGTCGGGCGCTTCCTGAAGAGGCGCGACCGGCGTTTTGCTCTGAACAATTCCCGCGAGCGAGTCTTCGTCAATCCGGTACGTGGAGTTGCAGAAATGACAAGTCATCGCCGCCCCTTTGTCTTCCCTTAACATAGACTCCAACTCACCCGGCTCAATCGAAGCGATGAGCGACACGGCGCGATCATACGAGCACGGGCAGGCGAAACTGACCGGCTTTTCTTCAAGCACTTCAAACGGAATGTTGCCGAGCGCGGTGCGCAGCATGTCAAAGGGACACGCGCCCGCACGAATCAGCGTCGTGGCGTGCGGCGTCCGGGAGACGGTCGCTTCGACGGCGGCGATTGTTTTTTCGTCCGCGCCGGGCATCACCTGAATCATCAATCCGCCCGCCGCTTCGATGAATTTCTCCCCCGACGCGCGCGCGCGAATCAGCACGCCGAGCAGCACCGCCGAAGGAATCTGTTCCGATTTGGTGAGGTAGTAAGCGAAGTCCTCACCGATTTCGCCTGAGACGAGTGGCACCGAGCCGCGATATGGCTCGCGGTACAGCCCGACTTCGTAACCGGACTCATAAGTTACGTAGAGCATTCCGTTTGAGCCGACCACGGCACGCACGTCGAATTTGCCGTCGCCGTTGAGCGGCACGTCAACTTCCGGGTCGCGCACGTAGCCGCGCACCTGTCCCCGCGCGTTAGCCTCGGCCGTAATGCCGCCCGCCGGGCCGTCGCCGGAAATCTGCACCGTCAAACGGTCGAACTCTTTGAGTCCGGCGCCTAACAGCAACGTCCCCGTCAACGTGCGTCCGAGCGCAGCAGCGATAGTTGAAGACGTGCCGTGCCGCCGCGTCGCGTCCGCCACCAATTGGGTAGTGACCGCCGCCATACAGCGAATACGACCGTCCGCCGCCGTCGCACGCACCAACGTGTCCGTCGTGTTGTTATGATGTTCGTTCAAAATATACCCCTCCCGGTGGGAACGGCGAGCACGAGGCCGGATTAAAACACTCCTTGTCTCTTCCTGATCCGCTCACCCTGATTTGACGTACTCGACAAGCAGCCAAACACAAAATATAGTTATCGAAAGTCGGCTTCAGCATGCACGCGAAACTGTGTTAGATGCGGATTCTCCAGCACCGGTACGACGCACCGCCGAACCTTAAGGTAAATCCTTAAAGTACCTGCTCTATTGCACAGACCGGAAAGGCTGCCACAATATATTGGGGCAGCCTATTGACAGCCTAAAAGGACGTATGTATACTGCCGCACGCTTGAGCGGAAGGATTTTGGGGGCGGGCGCGCTGCACTAGGCGGCGCGTCCCACGACCGGCTCTTTTGCGCTCAGATGCATGCCAACCGCAGTACCCGAAAACAATCCGATTCCGGCGGCGCTTCGGTCAGGTCGCGCGCGCCGGTAGCTATTCAGAACCGCTTCGTTGACCCCTCGCGCAAGGACGCTGAAAAAAGTCGCGCGCGGGAGTAAGGCAGAACAGATAATGAGCACAGTAATCGAGCCGAACGCCTCCGAAGGAAATGCCGCCATTAACATCACCGGCGGTGCCCGCCCGCAGACCTCCGATCCGCTCGGCCTTAATGCGCGGCGCGTGATTAGCAAGCGATATAGTTTGAAGGATTCGCGCGGGGAGGCCATCGAGGAGTGGTCGGACGTGGCGCGTCGTGTCGTCGGTCACGTTAGCCTCGCGGAGACCGACCCGCAAAAGCGCGACGAGTTTTACGACACGATGCTCGACATCATGCTCCGGCGCGAATTCGTCCCGAACACACCCTGCCTCGTCAACGCCGGCAAACCTTCGGGTCAGTTGGCGGCGTGTTTTGTTTTGGACGTGCCGGACTCGATTGCCGGGATTATGAAGACGGCGACGGACGCGGCAATTATTCATCAAACAGGGGGAGGGTGCATCGCGTCGGATGCGCGTGTCTGGACGACCTTCTGCGGACTTGAGCCGATAGAGGTGCTCTTCAACCGCGCAACCGCCGACGGGCGTTGCGGCACGCCGAACGGCGCGGGCGTCGCTTACGACGTAAGCGACTTGAACATCAAAACGGCTTCGATGAACCCGGCGACAGGCGAGACGGGCCTGCGTCCGGTGACTCACGTTTGGAAATTCGATGTGCCTCTCAAGGATCAGGTGATCGTCAAGATGCGCGAAGGCGTCGAAGTCCAGACGAGCCGTTGGCATCCGTTCATGGTTTTACGCGGAACAGAGTTGGTCGAAGTGCGCGCGGATGATGTGCGCGTCGGCGATGTCGTGCTCGCACCGGAACGCCCGGATGACTATTGGTGCTGGCATGATTACCGCACGGTGCGCGACCTAATGATTGATCCTGATTTGGGTTGGCTCATCGGCTTTACGCTCGGAGACGGCAGTTTCGGTTACGTGCCGGGTCTGCGCCAGTACCGGCTGCGTTGGTTCTCCGGCGCAACGGATGTGCTCGACAAAGTTCGAGCCATTCTCGCCGCGCACGGCATCAGTGTCTCGATGCAACGCGACAAACGCGGTCTTTATAGCGTCGGGACGCTCACGCAAAATTTCGTTCACGCGATGCTCGAAGCGTGCGGATTGCAGAAGTTCGGTGCGAAGGATAAAAGCATTCGCATTCCTGAAATCATCGTGAAATCGCCGCTCGCGGTCGTGCGTGCCTTCGTCGCCGGTCTGCTCGATAGCGATGGGTTCGTTGATGCCGATGGCAGTCCGTCCTACACGACTGCGAGCCGTGAAATGGCGGAAGACCTCGCGGCGCTCTGCGGACTGCTTGGCTATCAACCAAGCGTGCGCGCCAAAGAACCGCACGGCAAAGGACGCAGCGTCACCTATACCGTCCAACTCTGTCCGCTGCCGCAGGTCAACCGCTTGGCGCAAGATGTCGGAGAAATGATGGCGTGCGCGTCGCGTCGCGCGCGTCTGCACAGCCTGAGCCGCAAGCAGAGGCGACTCCACGTCGAAATCGAACCGTGGCGCGCGGCTTTGCGCTTCTTAGGTTTAGCGCAAGAACGGGGACACGCCTTGCGAGGGCAGACGGGCGCGTGCGCCGAAGAATTAAACTACTGGTCGTGCGATACAGAGGGACGCTGCAAACGTGATGCGCTCAGGCGTATCGCTGCACTCATGCTTGAAAAAAACGATCCGCGTGGCGCGTTGCTCGAACGAATTGCCGATTACGGCATGGAAATCAAATCTGTTAGTTCCGCTCCTGAGCACAGAGATTTCTACGACCTATCGGTTGCCGGGTGGAATACTTACGCTGCCGGTAAACACGGCATGGCGATGATTCACAACACCGGGTTCACGTTCGAGAAACTGAGACCCGCCGGCGCGATGGTGCGTTCGACGCACGGCGTCGCATCGGGGCCGGTCTCGTTTATGAATATCTTCAACACGACGACTGACACAGTGAAGCAGGGCGGCGTCAGGCGCGGTGCCAATATGGGCATCATGCGGGTCGACCACCCGGACCTTCTGCGCTTCATCCACGCGAAGAACGACCAGCACAGCCTGACCAACTTCAACATCTCGGTGACGGTGACAGATAAATTCTTCAAAGCGGTTGATAACGAAGAGTGGTATCAACTCTCCTTCGACGGCCAGCCGTGGATTGAGCCGATCTTCGATCCCGTAGCGAATGATGATTACGCCGTTTACCGCCGTGCGGACAATTTGACCGTGACGTTCCGCGACCGGGCGGCGTTCCTTGCGGCAGACCTTTCGGACATGACGCGCGAGGCACCGCCGCGACCCGGCATGGTCTACGCGCCCGACATCTGGAACCGCATCGTTGCCTCGGCGCACCGCTACGCTGAGCCGGGCGTGATCTTCATTGACGAAGTGAATCGTCACAACCACATGAT
>JBPCPQ010000379.1:0-3874 GCA_050999015.1 Pyrinomonadaceae bacterium
GCTTTATTTCCGCCACTTCCGCATTATGTAAGGTCAGCTTGCAGAGCAGACATCACGAAATACCTTGACGTTACTTTGACGTTACATCCCCTGACCGGGAAGCAGTGTCAAAATGGATAAAGTCGAGCAGTAGTGGTGGACTCCATTAAATCACTGATGTTAGGCAAGACAAGTATTAGGGGTTAAGCCCGCGAGATGTGCGGGTGGGCTTCGGCCTTTCCGTCAGGCATGCCCGGCCCCGCTAACGCTGCGCCTCGAAGCGTCGGCGGCATAGCCGCACAGTATTTCTTCAACTGCCACGGGAAAGGCAAAGCCTTTCCGCACATCGGGCGGCCCAGCCGCAACTCTGCGTCACATCAGTTAATCAATTCATGGGTGACCGTGATGTTGGAACACCTCACTTCGCGTAATCCGCGCGTTGCCGCCACGCGGATGTCGCCGCGATTGTTGCAACAATGACGTTGGCGACGATGACCGGCGGCGCGGCGATAGCGACGCCGTAAACGATCCACAGCAGCGCCGCGAGCGCCTGCACGAGCCGCAGGCGCACCGGATGTTTGAAGAAATAGGAAGCGGCGAACAGCGCCGTGGCGACCCAGCCGATCCAACTAAGCATCAAGCACCTCCATCATAAGACTCGCGCCGGGAACGACATTCGGCAAAGTCTCACGAATCGTCAGCCAGTCGGTCTGCACCTTGTCCCACTCTTCGATCAGGAATCCGTGCGTCTCGAACAGAGCGCGAATTTTCGCCGGGTCGTCACAGCCGACGATGTCTTCCAGAATCGGCACGACAACGCTGAAGGCATCGTCGCTGATGACCGTGCGCTTCGCAATTTGGACGACGTGTTTGGCCTCGGAGACGGCGATGGTGAATCCGTCCCGGCGGTTGACGTGCAGCATCACGTGGATGTCGGAACTACCGTCGCCGACGTAGACGATGCGGTCGTAGCTCGTCTGATGTTTGGCTTGCAGCCCGTCGAGGGCGGCGACCTTTCCGTAGCCGGCGCGCACGCGGGTAATCGCTTCGATTTCGCCCGTCCTCTCGCTGTACTGGAAGCGCGTCCCGTAGATGCGTTCCGGCGGGACGATGCCCTCGAGCGCCGACTGAATCACTTCTTCGGGGGCCGCCGAAATGACGTAGAACGAGAAGCTGTAGCCCTCGATCCCGTCCTTGAGAAATTTCGACAGCAGGTGAATGTTCTGCTTCAGACGAATGCGCTTCCCGGCTTCGATTAAATGCTCGCGGCGGACGCATCGGTACTCCGGGTCGTGCAGCAGAAGGTAGGCCAGTTCCCCGCCCTGCTGGACGAGGTTCATGCGCGAAAGCCCTTCCACCTTCTCCTGAAATCCGGTCGTGCCGAGCAATTCGCTCAGGACGATTCCCGAATCGTTAAAGCTCAAGGTCTGATCAAAGTCGCTGGCAAGCAGGTAATGTTTTGTGACGTTCTGTGTGCTTTTCATTTTGTCCCCCTTCGGAAGACTATTGTGGAAATGTAAATCTTGACGCGGGCGATTAGCTTGGACTGCGGTCTCGAATGTGGGCGCAATGATTTCGTGCCGACTGTGAAGCCGATTAGCGCCACGCATGTCCCTTTTAAACTCGATAGTCTGATCTAAAGCGTATCGGTTCGCTGTAAACTCCCCTCAACTTTTAGCGATTACATTCGGAAATACGTTCGGTCGGTCGCTTCTTAGCGACGCATCTACGATGTGAATGTTAGGTGCGCTACTGCCCTGCCGTCCAACTCATTGTTTTAATTCATCCGATTAATTATATTCATCACTCAGCCCAACGCGGAGCGAATAAAACGTGGAAATGTCGCAGTTACGCACGTTTCGCATGGTTGCCGAGACGTTGAGCTTCACGCGGGCGTCAGAGCGGCTTCATCTAACGCAGTCAGCCGTCAGCCATCAAATCAAGGCGCTCGAACGAGAACTCGGCGAGCCGCTCTTTATTCGCGCCAAGCGCGGAGTGAAATTGTCGCAGGCGGGGAAGGTGGCGCTCGAATACGCTGAGCGCATTTTGGAAGACGCCGAGGCGTTGCGTGAGCGCCTCCGGGGACGCGCCGCCGCGCCGGTCGGGCGTGTGCGCGCGGCGGCGGCGACGCAGGCTTTCGTCCACCTCTTCGCCGAACTCTTCGAGTCGTTCATGCGGAAGCACGAAGGCGTCGAGCTTTCGTTCCGCACCACCGTCAGCACCGAGCAGACGGTGGCCGACATTCTCAACGGCGCGGCTGATGTCGGCTTCGCCTCGCTGCCCGTCTACTCCCCGGCATTGCAGGTCACGGAGTTGTTTGAAGACGAGTTGGTGTTAGTCGTCGGGCATCTTCACCGTCTAGCGCGGGAGAAGGAGGCGACGGTGGACGACATCAAGCGCGAGCGGCTGATTCTTTTCGAGCGCGGCGCTTCGATCCGCCGCGCGACTGATGTTTTCTTCAGGAGCGTTGACTTCAGCCCCGAACTCGCGCTCGAATCCAACGATACTTATTTTATCAAGTTGATGGTTGAGCACGGACTCGGACTCTCGCTGCTCCCGGCGTGGGCGGTGCGTGATGAGGTCGGGGCGGGCAAGCTGGCCCAACTTCGCATCAAAGGCCATCGTCTCAAGCGCTCCGTGGCGATGGTCTCACTCGGACGCTTTCAGCCCTCGCCGACGCGCGCCTTTCTTGCTTACATCCTTCAACACAAAGCCAAGCTACAGGAAGTGGCGCGCGCCGGGTGAGCATGTTATAGGTTTCAAGAAAATGCTTTGCGCCAGAGGCGCAGCGGAGATTAGCCGGTGGTGCAACCACCGGGAGACAGTCCGCCACCGGCGCGCCCTGAAGGGGCGCGCGGCAATGCTACCGTGGCTGTCCGGCGTCCCGTCAGGACGCGGCGATCAACGCGGATGCGGTTCCGGTGGTTCACACCACCGGCTAATCTCCGCACGTCCCTTCGGGACACACAGCAGAAAGCATTTTCTTAAACTCTATAGACATTAAATTTCGCGGCGTGTGATTTCTTTGTCTCCGCGCTTTCCCTAGATTTGAAATTTTCAAATCTCAAATTTGAAATCGTAAAAATTACGAAGACATAATTTTCAAGGCACGATCAACATGAACGACAAGAAAACCTCGCAAACGATTCCCGCGACGATGAAGGCTCTTGAGTTACGTGCGTATGACGGCCAAGCTGACAGCTTGGCGTTAATTGAAAAGCCTGTGCCGCGATTGAACCGGGGAGAAGTTTTGGTGCGCGTCGGCGCGACGCCGGTCAATCCTTCCGATTTGATGTTTCTGCGCGGACTGTACGGGCAGAAGAAAAAGCTTCCAATCGTTCCCGGCTTTGAAGGAAGCGGCGAGGTGGTCTTTGTCGGAGGAGGTTTGCAGGCGCGCTTAATGATGGGTCGTCGCGTCGCCTGCGCCGCCCCGCTCGGCGGTGACGGCACGTGGGCGGAATACATGACGACATCCGCCGGCCTCTGCATTCCGCTTCGTAAACAAACGAGTCTCGAACAAGGCGCGACGATGATCGTCAACCCGATGACGGCGTGGGCGCTCGTCAGTATCGCCCGGCGCGGCAGGCACCGCGCCATCGTGCAGACCGCCGCCGCGAGCGCGCTCGGACAAATGATCGTCCGCCTCGCGGCGCGGCGCAACATTCCGCTCGTCAACATCGTCCGCCGCCGCGAACAAGTCGAACTGTTAAAGCGACTCGGCGCGCGTCACGTGCTCGACAGCAGCGAGCCGGACTTTGCGAAAAGTCTCCGTGAGGTGTGCCGCGAGTTGAAGGCGACAATCGCGTTCGATGCCGTTGCCGGAGAAATGACGTTGCACCTGATGGGGGCACTGCCGAAGGGGAGCCGCGTCGTGGTCTACGGCGCGTTGTCGGAA
>JBPCPQ010000007.1:0-4008 GCA_050999015.1 Pyrinomonadaceae bacterium
TAGGAAGTCGCTTCCCCATGAAGCGCGTGTAAGCTTCCGCCTCGTGCCAACTGACCCCGACGACCGGGTGACGTGCGTCAATCAATCCTTCGTCAAACATTCTCTGTGCGCGCCACTCGGTGTCACCCTCGCGTGACCAGTAAAGCGGAGACTCCCAATTTTCGCGCTCGCGCCACGCCCAACCCTCATCGCTCCACCACTCGCGCCGCCGGTAGCCACCTTCCGCGATGAAACGCGCATACTCTTCGTTCGTTGTGAGCAGCCGGTCAAGGCGAAACTCGGGAACGAAAACTTGATGCGGCGGCAATTCGTTGTCGTAGGCGAACGAGTCCCAGGGTGATCCCATCACGAAAGAACCGGCAGGCACTGTGATCATCGCTTCGCTCGTCGTCGAAGCGGCGGCGAACGAGTCCTGACTGACTCCATGCAGGCTGTCGGCGCGCGCGTCACGTTCGGCGGGCGCGCTTTCGAGCGATTGGCGCGGGCGCGTTTTCTTCTGTGAATCGAGCAGGTGCAGAAGGTAGGCGAGCGTCTCCTGATGCTGGCGTTCGTGTTCGAGCACGAGATCAAAGACATAAGCGCCGCTGAGCAACGAATCGCGTTCGTCAAACTCAATTCTTTCTAGACACCTCAACGCGCCCTCGCGCACACGCGCGAGGTAACTCTCCATCTCGCCGCGCGAGGGCAACTCCTTCGACTGTTCGCGTGGCGTCTTGATCGGATCGAAGACGCGCTCGTAACGCTCGTCGGGCGAGTCTTCGCCGCCGACTCTCTGCACCAGCCAGTAGGCTTCAAAGACGCCGACGTGCGCCAGATGCCAGATGACGGGGCGGAAGCCGCCGCCGGGACTGCGGTGTAAATCTTCTTCGCGCGCGAGGTCAAAGAGCGCGAGCGTTTCGGCGCGCGCTTCGTGCATCGCGCGCGCAATCTGTGTTTTATGTGAATCGAGCATGTTCCTCAGTTGCTTATGAAACTTGATGGGCTATTATAGAGGAGTTAAAAATCATTCACCACAAAGGCACCAGGAACACAACGTAACGCTTGGCATCTCTTGGTGTTCTTCGTGTCTTGGCGGTCAAAACTTTTCCTTTCGCACGTGCATTCGTGTGGCGTGACGACGGGTGAAAGCAGAGAGGAACCATCAATGTCATCTGTCGCACGCGACGCTTCTCAATTCGGCCTCGAAGATGCTGCGGACGAAAAGTCGAACGACGACGATTCGTCCGACGGACGCCTCAAAATTCATCGCCTCGTTTCTGGCGATACTGGAGCCGGCTTCGCGGAAGATGTTCGTCGCGGTCTCTCGGCGACTCCGAAGCGGCTTTTCCCGAAATACTTTTACGACGAACTCGGCTCGCTGCTGTTCGACGCGATTTGCCTGCTGCCGGAGTACTACCTGACGCGCGCGGAAAACGAAATCTTTGCCAGCTACGCCGACGAGATAACCAGCGCGCTTCCCGGCGACGCGCCCGTGACGCTCGTCGAGATGGGCAGCGGCCGCGCGACGAAAACGCGCCTCGTCATCGAGGCATTGCTCAGACGGCAACAACAATTGCTTTACGTCCCCGTCGACATCTCCGCGACGGCGCTGGAGACGAGCGCGCGCGTGCTGCTTCAATCGTACCCGGCGCTTTCGGTCGAGGCTTGCGCCAGCGACTACGACACGGCGCTCGCGCGCATGAGTTCTAATGAACGCTTCGGAGGGCGCGTGCTCGCGCTCTTTCTCGGATCGAACATCGGCAACTTCGAGCCGGAGGAAGCGCGCCGCTTTCTGCGATCATTGCGCGCGGTGTTGAGAGCGGGCGACGCGCTGCTCGTCGGCGCAGACTTGAAAAAGGAGCGGACGATTCTCGAAGCAGCCTACGACGATTCGCTCGGCGTCACCGCCGCCTTCAATCTGAACCTGCTCGCGCGCATCAACCGAGAACTTGACGCCGATTTCGATCTACGCGAATTCGAGCACGTCGCCGTCTACAACGAAGAGCGCGGGCGCGTCGAGGCCTTCGTCGAAAGCCTGCGCGCGCAGCGTGTGCGTATTCATCGGTTAGAGATGAATGTTGAGCTTGCCGAAGGGGAGCGCATTCACACCGAAAACTCGCACAAGTACGATCTTGCGCAACTCTCGCAGCTTGCGACGGACGCCGGATTCACGCGCGCCCGCACGTGGCACGACGCGGCGGGGCAATTCAGCAGCAACCTCTTCGTCGCCGTCGAGGAAGCGGGTTTTTGAATCTATTAAGAGTGGCTAACAACTGCGCCATCGAAGTAGGTACTGAAGGGACGGCGGCGACATCTCCCGCCGCACGAGGAATGCTGCCCACTGATTCGGTGGCGCGCGCATCAACGCCGCTTTTCGCCGAGTATTTGCGGCGCGGCGCGAAGCCAATCGCGGAGTGGCGCTGTGGCGTCGAACTGGAATTGTTCGGCTACGACGCGCGCACGCTCGCGCGCCTTGACGCGGCGCAGGTGCAGATTGTTCTGAGCGGCTTCGCTGAGTCGCCGGATGATTTGGTTTTCGAGGGCGCGACGATCATCGAATCTTCGGCGGGGCGGGCGGGACGCGTGACAATCGAGCCGGGCGGGCAGATCGAGTTCTCCGGTGCCCCACAGCAAACTCTGGTCGAGGTCGAGCGCGGCATAAAACCCTTCATCAGTCGGCTCGGCGAGATCGCAGTTGAGAGCGATTTTATCTTCCTCGCCGCCGGCTTCGATCCTTTGCGAACGATTGATGAACAGCAGTGGTTTCCGAAGATGCGCTACGCGGTGATGCGCCCGTACCTTGCGACGCGCGGGGCGCGGGCGTGGGACATGATGTGCCGCACCGCCGCGATTCAGGTCAGTCTTGATTACGGCTCGGAAGAAGACCTCGCCAAGAAATTCGCCCTCGGCAATCGTCTCGCGCCAATCATCACGGCGATGTTTGCCAACTCACCCTTCGCCGACGGTAAACTCTCCGGCTACAAATCAACGCGCGCCGCCGCGTGGCTCGAAACAGACGCCGACCGCGCGGGGCTCGCGCCGTCGGCGATAACGAATAATTTTTCACTCGACAGCTTCGTTGAAGACGCGCTTCAGGTGCCGATGCTATTCGTGCGCCGTGACGGACACTACCTTGACGCGCCGACCGGAATGCCGTTCGGGAAATTTCTCGAAGAAGGGTGCGGTTATCTTCGTCCGGTATTCGACGATTGGCTTGACCATCTGACGACGCTTTTCACCGATGCCCGACTGAGACAGCATATCGAATTGCGCAGCGCCGACTGCGGCGCGCTCCCGTCAACGCTCGCGTTGCAAGCTTTGTGGAAGGGTTTGATGTACGACGACGCGGCGCTTGACGCGGCGCTCGCCATCGCGCCAGTGATCAACCGTGAGGGCGCGGCGCGTCTGCGCGAGGAGGTCGCGCGACACGGACTCAGCGCGCGTCACGAATCAATCAACGTGCTGGACGTGGCGAAAGAGATTCTGATGATCGCCGCCGCCGGACTCCGGCGAATCGCGCCCGACGAAGTGCCCTACCTCGACGTGCTCCGCCAACAAGTCATCGAAGACGATGTTTGCCCGGCGGACATTCTGCTACGCAACTGGCACGGCGGTTGGCACACTTCGATGAGCAAAGTTGTGGAGTATCTGCGCGCGGCGTAGACGAATGGCCGCAAGCCCGACCGTAAGGGAGGGCATATCAGGCGTGACGTTATCGGCCTTGCTTACGCGCGGGCTTCTGCCCTGCTTTTGCGTCCTCTGCGCTTCTCTGCGCGCTCTGCGGTTAGATCATCTAAGCGCACAGAGTTTTCGCAAAGAGCGCAGAGAGTATTCATCTCTCCCTGCCGATCAATTTAGACTTGATGTCTGCCAACACTGAATCCGTCGCGGTTCAATTTCGTCACGTCAGCTACCGCGTGCCGCAGACGCCCGCGCCGATCATTGATGACCTCAACCTCGAAATTAAACGCGGCGAGACGCTCGTGCTCTTGGGCGAGTCGGGGTGCGGCAAAACGACGACGCTGAAGT
>JBPCPQ010000374.1:0-4119 GCA_050999015.1 Pyrinomonadaceae bacterium
TGGGGAGGGGTTTGGGGGTGCCTTCTGCCCAAAAGAGGAAGCGGCATTGCCGTTGGGCGTTCCCGCCCCAACATGAACAAAAAGAGTGACGAGTAGGACTAGCGCCGCACCAAGTTTGTTTTTCTGCAAAATCATTATCGGTGCGCTCACAGTCGGCTTAGTAATTGCGGTTTTTCTTGCGGAGTTTATATGTGTAAAGCGCCGAACCGCCGCCGCCCGCCAGCGCGCCAATCGCCGCGCCCTTTTTGCCGCCGACCAAACCGCCGACAAGCGCACCGCCGCCGGCACCCGCCGCGACCGTCAATTTATCGCGGTGCTTCTGCCAGAATGAGCGCTCGCGCGGCTGATTGTAATCATAGTAAACACGCCGTGAATCGTTGGAACGAGCGGCTGAGCGCGACCGGCTGCGCCCGTTGCGATAGACGACGCGCGTCGCCGGAACGGCACTCGACTGTGACACGCGGCTACCCGATAATTCTTCATCACGAGCAGCGCGCACGCCTTCCACAAACCCTTGACGATAAGCCGATGTCTCGCCCGTTAGACTCAAGTCATTCGGCGCAAGTTGATTCGATTCGGCGAGCGATTGATCCGACAGCGCGGGATTAACCGCTAGAGTGTTGTGGGTCGGGGTGACGGGCGTCAACTGCCTCGCCGCGTTGGCGGCGGCAATGTCATTCGTGTTAGCGGGGCGCATCATAAAGGCCCCTGCTGAACCGCCAAGTAGAGCGGCCACGACCGCGACAGGCAAAATTTTGTTATTCAGATTCATTTTGTGATTTTCTCCGTTCAAGGATGTGCGCGGGGTACGCACCAACAAACCTCGGCAATTAGTGTTCCGCCCAACGCATGCGCCCAAAATACCCTGACCTAATTACCAACACGAGTCCTACCAATACTTCTTTTTACAAGAGAAAAGCTTGTTTCGGCATCCAGTTAGCGAATAGGCTTTTGATGTGTAATGCGATTGCAATAAATGCGTTGCGCCCTGACCATACGAAAACGACAATCGAGGACACCATATCCTCACTCGAAGCGCGCGAGCCACACTAACTAACGCTGAGATTCCGAACTCGCAATGTCAGGCATTCAACTCCTCATAGTGTTGCTTGAGGCGGGTGAATTGGACGCCGTGCATATCAAACGGCTATACTTTCGCATCCTTTCCCAAAGAACTTCTGGAGGTTTACCTTAACCATCGTGTCCACGACCGCATCCACTTTTCGTCTCGCCGCGCGCTTCGATGGCGTCGGGTTTTCAGACATCGTGAAAATCCGCAACCGCATTATGCAGCTTCGGGCGGAGGGAGCGAGCGTCTATCAGTTTGAAGGCGGCGAACCTTTTCTCAATACTCCCGATCCGATCAAAGCGGCGACGACACGCGCGCTTGCCGAGAATAAAACTCGTTACGCTCCTTCTTCCGGTATTGCCGAGTTGCGGGCGGCACTGGCCGAAAAGCTGCGCACACGCAATCGCCTTCCGGTGCGCGACGAAGACGTGATCGTGCTTACCGGCGGGATGCAGGGATTGTTCGGAGCCTTCCAATCAACAATCAATCCGAGCGATGAAGTTCTCGTCTTTTCTCCATTCTGGACGCCGATTAAAGACCTCATCGCCCATTGCGAAGGAAAGACCGTACTGGTGCCGACGACCGAGGCGAGGCGCGAAGGGTTCGCCGAAACCCTCGCGCACTATGCGACCGCGCGCACCCGCGCGATTTATTACAATACGCCGCAGAATCCGTCGGGCGTTGTGTTCACGCGCGCCGAAGCCGAAGCGGTCGCGCGTTTCGCGCGGGAGCGTGACCTGATTGTGATCGCCGACGAAGCCTACGAAGACCTCGTCTACGACGGCGAGCACGTCTCCATCGCGTCACTTGATGGAATGCTGGAGCGCACGATTACGACTTACACGCTCTCGAAATCTTATGCGATGACGGGCTGGCGCATCGGCTACGCGGCGGCGCTTGAGCCGTGGATGACCGGGATGCGTAAGAGCCTTCTCTACTCAACCAACGGCGTCTCAACTCCGACGCAGTGGGCTGCTCTCGCCGCGATTACCGAAGTTACAGACTTTTTAGAATCGGCGCGCAACGCCTATCGTGAGCGGCGCGACCTGCTGGTTGTCGGACTCAATGAAATCGGCTTGACCTGCCCGCCCCCCGCCGGAGCCTTCTACGCTTTTCCCGACGCGACGCGCATCAACCCCGACAGTCGCCTAGCCGCCGACATTCTGCTCGACCACGCGCAGGTTGCCACCGTCCCCGGCGTCGTCTTCGGCGCGCACGGCGAGGGACATCTTCGCTTCTCCTTCTCCACCTCGCTCGACACAATCGAAGCCGCGCTGGACTCAATGCGCCGCAACTTGTGAGGGATGAGGGATGAGGGATGAAAGAAGGAAGCGACACCCGGATTCCGCCCGTCCTCTTTCATCATCCAATCGCCGCAGCGAGTTCGACTTAATCGAGCAGGTAAGACGCCGCGCCTTCCGAAGAAAAGAAAACGAAAGCGACAACTCTCACTCAGCACTCAGCACCCAGCACTCAGCACTTCTTAAAGGCATAGGCGACGACGCCGCCGTGCTACGCGCCTCGGCTAATCACGATATTCTCATCACCGCCGACCTTCTTGTTGAAGACATAGATTTTCGTCGTGGCTGGGTGAGTCCGCGACTTCTCGGGCACAAGGCTCTCAGCGTTTCTCTCTCCGACGTTGCGGCGATGGGCGCGCGACCGCGCTGGGCGTTGTTATCAATCGGAGTTCCACGCGACGTTTGGGGGAGCCGTTTTCTTGATGAATTTTACGAAGGCTTCTTCGCGCTGGCGGATGAGTATGAAGTAACACTGATCGGCGGCGACGTGTCGCGCACCCCGGAGAAGATTGTTATTGACTCGATTGTGCTCGGCGAAGCGAGACGGAAACGAGCCGTCTTTCGTTCCGGCGCACAGATTGGAGACCGCATCTATGTCACCGGCACGCTCGGCGGCGCAGCGGCGGGACTACGGCTTTTGGAAGGTGGCGCGCGCCTGTCGAAAAACTTCGCGCGCAAATCCCGACACAATGCGACCGAACGACTGATGCTCCGGCAACTGCGCCCCGACGCGCGTGTGGCGTGGGGAAGATTATTAGGTGAGAAAAAGTTAGCAACAGCAATGATTGACTTGAGTGATGGTCTCTCGTCTGATCTTGCGCACTTGTGTTGCGTGAGCCGTGTCGGCGCAACAATCGAGGCCGCGCGCATTCCGCCTGATCCTTCGATTGAGCGCGCCGGCGCGAAGATGTCGGGCGTCGCACCGAGCGACTCGCTCAATCCGCTCGCGCTGAGTCTGCACGGCGGCGAGGATTACGAGTTGCTGTTCGCCGTCAATCCGCGCAAGGCCGCGCGCGTTCCCCCAGAGGTTGACGGCGTGCCGGCGACTTACATCGGCGAAGTAACGAACGACGCGGGGCGCATTCGTCTTGTCGAGGGCGAGCGAACGCGAACGCTGAAACCATCAGGCTTTAGTCATTTCAAGCGGACAAGGTGAAAGATGTCGCCGCTGCTGGGAGCGCGGGCGTCCCGCCCGCCATGAGCGCGTTAGCGCGAACCTTTCTGAGTTCCGAAATTTTGTATAAGCCGTCAATTCGTTACGCCTTCCGAACTTTTATTTGACTCGCTGACTCCGCTTGCCTAGACTCTCACCATAAGACTTAGCCGTTGCTGACGCCACCAATTTTGAAACCTTTCAGATGGACAGGCGTCATAGCAAGCAGAACCCCGGCATCACGGAGAAAAGTAACTTTCGATTTAAGAGGGATTCACACCATGCGAAAAATGACCATTCGTCTCATCGTTGCCATGCTCGCATTCGGCGTCGGCGTTTCCGCCAGCGCGCTCTGGACTTTGTTCGGCACTGTCCAAGTTCCGGCACCAGCAACGAAATCGTCTGTCTCGATTGCGGCAGGAGGCGGCTGCGGAACTCGCGTATTTGTTGAGCCGCCGTCACCGAAAGGAATGGTCATACAAGGGGGTATCCTGAACGACAAGGCGATTAGCAAACCAGCCCCGGCCTATCCGCCTATTGCAAAAGCCGCTCGCGCTTCGGGCATGGTATCGGTGCGAATCGAAGTTGATGTGCTC
>JBPCPQ010000034.1:0-3987 GCA_050999015.1 Pyrinomonadaceae bacterium
GGCGGCATCCTCCGGTGCGCGGGTAATCAACCCGATTGACTTGACGCTGCGGGCGCGCAGAGCACGCGCGGCAATGCCGGCCATCTGCGAAATTTGCGCGAGCTTATAACTTTCCCGCTCGCCGACTCCGACCAACAGCAGGCGTTTCGCCTTCACGCTTCCGTCACCGTTACTATTTCCGCCGAGGTGAATGTAAACCGTCTCCCCCTCTTTGCCCTTCAATTCTTCCGCTTCGATCACCGAGCGAATGATGCCGCCGGTCGCCGCGTCTAATTCCTTGAGCAGACCCTCGTCCGCCTTCTCATCCTTGAATACGGCGACGGCTAAAGCCTGAACGTCGGCTTCCGCGAAGCGCCCGGTACTGGTTTGAATGTCCATCTCTGAATTTTCTCCTCACGTTTAACGATTGCGTTCTTTAAGTTGTGCGCGCGTCTCGCGCTCGACGGTGCGACGCATCTCCGTCTCCCGCTTGTCATAAAGTTTTTTACCGCGCGCGACCCCGATTTCAAACTTCACGCGGCCATTCTTCAAGTAGACGCGCGTCACCACCAATGTCATTCCTTTGATTGTCGCTTCCTGTTCGAGCCGCTCTATCTCGTGGCGATGTAGCAGTAGTTTGCGCGTCCGCACGGGATCGTGGTTTTCGCGGTTGCCGTGTGAATAGTGCGATATGTGCGCGTTAAAGAGCCACGCCTCGCCGTCGCGTATTGCGACGTAAGACTCTTTCAACTGCACTTGTCCGGCGCGCAGACTCTTGACCTCCGTGCCCGTCAGTGCAGCCCCGGCTTCGTATTTATCTGTGATGTGATACTCGTGAAACGCCCCACGATTCGTCACAATCACTTTTTCATCAGACATAACTTGAAGGAAGGCTTGGAATCAAAAGTCTGAAGTCAACATGACTGCCGACTTATGGCTTTGTACCCCAATATTCATCTCTGTCGTCTTTGCATTAGGTATGCTGGAACCACTAATCCGTGTCAATTCAACCAGACAACGCCTTAAGAAGCAACTTCCCCGATTGTATCGTAAAGGGTCGTCCGCTGAACGGGGTGTAGTCCTTCTCGCTCAATGCGCGCGTGGAGTTCGACGGCAGGAACGTAAGAGCCGAAACCAGCTCCCGCCGCGCGGGTAATTTTTTCTTCAATCAACGTCCCGCCGATGTCGTCCGCGCCGCAGTGCAAAGAAGCCGCCGCTTCATCGAGGCCGCGTTTGACCCACGCGACGGCCTGCACGTGCGGCAGTTCGTCCCGAAACAAAAGACGTGAGACGGCGACGACGTTCAGCGCCTCGCGCGTTTCCGGGCTTCGCAGGCCGCGCTTGATGGCAATCGGCGCACGCGCCGCGACGAAAGGGAGTTGAATGAATTCGGTGAATCCGCCGGTGCGACGCTGGACATCGCGTAAACGCAAGAGATGCTCGGCGCGATGCTCGATTGTCTCGATGTGGCCGTACATCATCGTCGCCGTCGTCCGCACCCCGGCGCGGTGCGCGGTCTCGACAATCTCGCACCATTCGTCGCTCATCACCTTTTCGTTGCACAAGCGGTGGCGCACGTCGTCAACCAGAATCTCGGCGGCGGTGCCCGGCATCGAGCCGAGTCCGGCGTCGCGTAGCCGCCCGATGATTTGTGAAAAAGAATCGCCGGTGCGTTCATGTAGAAAAGCGATTTCTTCCGGCGAGTAGGCGTGGATGTGAATGTGCGGAAAAGCGCGTTTGATTTCACGGACGAGATCAACATAAAACCCGGTCGGAGTTTTCATGTCGAGTCCGCCCTGAATCGTTACTTCCGTGATGCCGTAACTCACGCGCCGCGCGATGTGGTCGAGACATTCGTCCAGCGTCCAGCGGTAAGAATCAGCTTCGCGCTCGTCGCGGCGAAAGTTGCAGAAGCCGCAATGCTGCACGCAGACGTTCGTCCAATTCAGATTTAGATTGACGATGTACGTCACCCGCGCCCCCCAGAGCCTATGCTTCAACTCGTCCGCCGCCGCGTACATCTCCCGGCACGCCCCTTCATCACGCAGCGAAAGCAGCACGGCAAGCTCACCACGCGTCAGGTCTTCGCCCGCGAAGCTTTTATCTATTATTTGTGTAATCCCGCTCAATAGAGTCTTTCCTCAAACTCTCCGCGCAGTGGCCTTTTCATCAACTCGTCGGCGGCATCGCGCGCCTTCTTACCTTCATAAAGAACCGCGTGGACTTCATTCGTGATCGGCATCTCGACGCCAGCACGCTCAGCCAGCAGTTTCACCGCGCGCGTGGTCTTCACACCCTCGGCAACTTCCTTCATTCCCGCGAGCACATCACTGAGCGCGCGCCCGCGACCGAGTTCCTGACCGACGCGACGGTTGCGCGAAAGTCTGCCGGTGCAGGTCAGAACCAAATCGCCCAAGCCCGCCAACCCCATCAACGTATCGGCGCGCGCCCCCTGAGTCAACGCCAACCGCGTCATCTCCGCGAGGCCGCGCGTGACGAGCGCCGCAATGCTGTTCGTTCCGAATCCTAATCCCGCGACGATGCCGGCGGCCAGCGCCATCACATTCTTCACCGCGCCGCCGAGTTCCGTCCCCGTCACGTCCTCGTTCGTGTAGACGCGCAAAGTCTGATGACTCAGCGCCGATTGCACCGCCCGGCTCCACTCCGCCTCCGTACACGCCGCGACCACTGCCGTCGGTTGTCCCGCCGCGACCTCCTGCGCGAACGATGGCCCCGACAAGCAAACGAAGCGCGGCGTGAATCGTTCTTTCAATTCATCGCGTACAATCTCCGAGATGCGCTTTCCGGTTTCAACTTCAATACCCTTCGTCGCACTCACAATCAGCATTTCCGGTTCGAGCGCCGCCGCCATCCGCACGAGGATTTCGCGCGTCGCGTGTGAAGGAGAAGCCAGCACAACGATCTCCACTCCGCGCAACGCTTCAACGGTGTCACACGTCGCCCTGACATTTTCGGGAATCGTCTGCGACGCGAGGTACGCATTGTTGACGTGTACGCGATTGATTTCATGAACTACTTCGGCGTTGCGCGACCACAGCCGGACATCATGTCCCGCGCGTCCGGCCACAATACCGAGCGCCGTGCCCCACCCGCCCGCGCCGATAATAGCAATACGACTCATAAAAGTACTGCGTACTGAGTGCTGAGTTCGAGGCTTTTACTCAGTACTCAGTACTTTCTACTTGAGTTTGTTCTCCGTTCCCCGCCAGAGGCGTCCGATGTTGGCGCGGTGCATGAAGACGATAAGCGCACTTGCTGTAATCGCGGTCGTCAGGAGAGGCGCGGGATTGGTGGCTGAGCTACCGCGCAAACCAAGCACCCAGATACACAACGGCATCGCTGCCGTGGCGATAATTGAGCCGAGGGAAACGTACCGTGTCATCCACACGATGACAACGAAGAGAACAACAGCGACGGCAACTGCCAGCGGAGACAAGCTGAGGAAAACTCCCAATCCGGTCGCCACGCCTTTGCCGCCGCGAAAGCTCAGCCAGACAGGGAACATGTGTCCGAGAATGACGGCCACTGCCGCCGCCGCGACCCACCAGTTGAAACCGAAATCATCCGTCAGCAACCACCGCGCGAGCGTCACCGCCACGACTCCCTTAACCGCGTCGAGCACGAGCGTCAGGACCCCTGCCCATCTGCCCGCCCGCCGCGTCACATTGGTTGCGCCAGTGCCCCCCGATCCCATCTCACGCACGTCGCCGCCCCCGGTCGAGCGCACAATCAAGTAACCGAAAGGAATTGAACCCAGAAAGTACGCGGCCACAACGAGCAGCACCGGAAGCATTCCAGAAACTCCGCTTGTGTCAGAAAGTCTTACGAAGGCGACTGACTATAACAAGTGAGCGATGTGCAGGACAAGAAAGAGAAAATAGCGGAAGGGTTAAAGGGTAAGAGTGAACATCAGATGTTACTGCCGCCTCTGGCAACTCCCCTTTCGATCACTCAGGATTCATGCGTTTGACGAATGGCACGAGGCGT
>JBPCPQ010000384.1:0-5958 GCA_050999015.1 Pyrinomonadaceae bacterium
TGATCCGGCGCGTGCGACCGACGAAGAAATCGGATTGCTGATGACCGGCGGAAAGTGAGAAAGTGACGGTGTTACAATCGTTGTGCAAGGAGGTGAAGCAGATGACCAAAACATTGGAAGCCGTTTATGACGGCGAAGTGTTGCGCCCCGACGAGCCTTTAGATTTGGAGCCGAACACACGCGTCCGCGTGACGATTGAGGTCGAGGAACAGAAAACACAATCTCGATCATTCCTTGACACTGCTCGTTCACTCAACCTTGAAGGTCCGTCCGACTGGTCAACCCGCATAGACTATTATCTCTACGGAACGCATCGGGATGAGGATGCATGAAACTCTTTCAGGAAATTCTCTTCCCACTCATCGCCATCATCGCGGCGTTCATTGTTGGCGCGATCTTTGTTGTCTTAATCGGCGACGATCCAATTGAAACTTATCGTTTGTTGATCGGCAGCGCGCTGTCGTGGCCGGACGGCATCGGGTACACGCTTTTTTATGCGACGCCTTTGATTTTTACGGGACTGGCGGTCGCCGTCGCGTTTCGCTGCGGGTTGCTGAATATCGGCGCGGAGGGTCAGTTGTACGTCGCGGCGTTCATGACGGCGTGGGTCGGCTTTACGTTCGCGGATCTTCCCGGATGGGTGTTGATTCCACTGGCGTGTCTCACGGCTATTCTGGGCGGGGCGGCGTGGGGCGCGATTCCCGGAGTGTTGAAAGCGCGATTCGGGTCGCACGAAGTTATCAACACGATCATGCTGAACTTTATCGCCGTCGCGCTGGCGAGCTACTTCACGCAGTATTTTTATAAGAACGAAGGCGACGCGATCATGCAGACGAAGCTGATCGGGTTGATTGACCCGGCGCGCGGGTTGACCGGCGAGAACGCGCACATCCCGCGCCTCGGCGAGTTCATTCCCGGCTTCCCCGAACGCATCCCGCTGAATGTCTCGTTTATTCTCGCGCTCGTCGCGTGCGCGTTTGTCTACGTCTTTTTGTGGCGGACGAAGTGGGGCTACGAGATTCGCGCGACGGGTGCGAACCCAACGGCGGCGGAGTACGGCGGGATTTCGACGGGCAAACAAATCGTGCTCGCAATGGCGGTATCGGGCGGACTCGCCGGGATGGTCGCGATCAACGAAGTGCTCGGTTATCGTTACCGTTATTACGACGGCTTCTCCCCCGGCTACGGCTTCACCGGAATCGCCGTCGCGCTTCTCGGTCGAAATCATCCATTCGGCGTGCTGCTGTCGGCGCTATTGTTCGGGGCGCTTCTGCGCGGCGGCTTGTTTGTTGACATCTTCACCGACCGCGTCTCCAAAGATTTGGTGCTCGTGCTGCAAGCCGTCGTGATTCTCTTCGTCGCCGCCGAAGCCCTGTTTCGTAGTTCATTCGGCAGATTTAGTCTCCTAAGAAGATCGAAAGTATAAGCAGAGGTCAGAGGTTAGAGATCAGAGGTCGGTTTTAACGCCCTCACTAACCTCTGACCTCCAACCTCTGACCTCTATGAACGAAATCTTCGGCCTCTCAATTATCTTCTCGACGATTCGCTTGGCGACGCCGCTACTGTTGGCGGCGCTCGGCGGTTTGTATTCTGAAAGGGCAGGAATCATCAACATCGCGCTCGAAGGCTTGATGCTCGCCGGCGCGTTCACGGCGGCGGCGGTGACGCATTATTCAGGGAGTCCGTGGGTCGGTCTGCTCGCCGGGATCGCGGCGGGCGTCGCGGTCGCGGGCATTCATGCGGTGGTGTGTATCGAGTTCAAAGCGGATCAAGTCGTCAGCGGGACGGCGATTAACATTCTCTTTCTAGGTGTGCCCGCGTTGATGAGCGGCGCGCTGTTCAGTTCGACGGGCGCGACGCCGCAGATACCGAAAGAGAACTTGATGCCGTGGACGCCGATTGCGATGGCGTTCGCGCTCGTGCTTCTGACATGGTACGTGCTTTACCGCACGCCGTTCGGCCTGCGCTTACGCGCGGTCGGCGAGAATCCGGCGGCGGCGGATGCGGCAGGCGTCAGCGTGGCGCGCGTCAGATATAGTGCGGTGCTTATTTCCGGGGCGCTCGCGGCAATCGGCGGCGCGTATCTTTCCATCGGTCAGGCTTCTTTGTTCACACGCAACATGACGGCCGGGCGCGGCTTCATCGCGCTCGCCGCGCTCATCTTCGGCAAGTGGCGTCCCGTCCAGACGATGCTCGCGTGTCTCCTGTTCGGCTTTGCCGAAGCGGTGTCAATTCAGATGCAGGGCGTGGCGAAGATTCCGGTGCAGTTCATCCAGATGATTCCGTATGTTCTGACCATTGTAGTGCTCGCGGGCTTCATCGGAACTTCGAGAGCGCCGCGCGCGCTCGGCCTGCCGTACAGCAAAGAATAGCCGTCACACAATCCGTGTGACCGGAGCCTCATATCATCTTCGGAAAACTCTAGCCGCGACGCGGAATGTTGTGCTAATGTTTCAACTCCTCTACGGCGGCGCAATATAACTAAAAACTAATTAGACCGGCTGAAGCTCACAGGATGAGGTTGCAATGAAACCAATGGAAAGCCTTGTGCCCGATACTCTGTACGAACGCGCGGAGCACGCGGCACGGACAATTCGCGCGCGGTGGAACGAAGACGCGCGCCTCGCGCTGGTACTCGGTAGCGGTCTCGGCGCGTTCGCCGATGACGTTGAGGGCGCGGTGAGCTTGCCGTACACGGAGATTCCCGGATTCGCACACTCGACCGTCGAGGGCCACGCCGGGCGTCTCGTCCTCGGCAAAATCGAGGGCGTGCCCGTCGCCGCAATGGGGGGGCGCTTTCATTATTACGAGGGCTACACGTTTGACGAAGTGACGTTTCCCATCCGCGTGCTCGGGCTTCTCGGCGTCAAGTCGCTCATCCTCACTAACGCCGCCGGGGGCTTGAGCAACGGTTTTACGCAAGGCTCGCTGATGGTCATCAGCGATCACCTTAATCTAATCGGCGCGAATCCGCTGCACGGCGCGAACGACGAACGCTTCGGGCCGCGCTTTCCCGACATGACCGAAGTTTACGACCGCGACTATCAGGACATTGTGATTAAGGAAGGCCGCCGCCTCGGTTACGAATTGCGGCGCGGCGTGTATGCCGCGCTGTCGGGGCCGAGCTACGAAACACCCGCCGAGATTCGCATGCTGCGCGCCCTCGGCGCGGACGCCGTCGGGATGAGCACCGTCCCGGAAGCGATTGTCGCGCGCCACATGGGCATTAAAGTCCTCGGCATCTCCTGCATCACCAACCTCGCGGCGGGCGTGCTCGACGCACAAATTAACCACGCCGAAGTGATCGAGACCGGCGAGCGCGTGCGCGCGACATTCGCCGAGTTGCTGCGCAACGTCATCCCTAAATTACAGTGACAGGTGACAAGTGACGGGTGACAAGTAAGAGAAGGTTTTTCCTGTCACCCGTCACTTGTCACCTGTCACTTTTCGGCGCGGAGCGACGAAAATGATAATTGGTATCTGCGGCGGCACGGGGTCGGGGAAGACGACCGTTGCGAATCGCATTCTCGAATCGGTGAGCGCGCGCGAGGTGGCCTTCCTCCAGCAGGACTCCTATTACCGCAACCTTGATCAGATGCCGCTCGACTTCCGGCAGAAGGTCAACTTCGATCACCCGGACGCGATAGACAACAATCTGCTGGTCGAGCACATCAGGGCGCTCAAGGCGGGCGTGGCTGCCGAACTTCCGCTTTATGATTTCAAGTCGCACACGCGGAAATCCGAAACCCTGCGGATGGAGCCGAGGCCGATCATCATCATCGAAGGCATTCTGATTTTTGCCGACAAGCGGTTGCTCGAAGAGATGGACATCAAGGTTTTCGTAGACACGCCGGACGATATTCGTTTCATCCGGCGTCTCCGGCGCGACGTGGCGGAACGCGGAAGGACGGTTGATTCCGTCGTCGAGCAGTATCTCGCCACTGTGCGCCCGATGCACATGCAGTTCGTCGAGCCGACGAAGCGCGTCGCCGACGTCATCATTCCCGAAGGCGGGCACAATCTCGTCAGCATTGGTTTGATTAGCGGAAGGATTCGTGAGCGTCTGGCGAACGAGCGACAACGCGAACAAGAAGCGGCGAGCGCAGCAGCGGGCGCGGGCAGGGAGTAAGTCGTGTGAGCGAGACAGCGGAGCGGGGGACGAAGAATTGGGCGCTTGTTGAAGCGGCGAAGCGCGCCAGAGAATCCGCGCTGGCTCCTTATTCCAGTTTCCGTGTCGGGGCGGCGCTCGAAACTGAAGACGGAAAAGTTTATACCGGCTGCAACATCGAAAGCGCGACCTACGGGCAGACGATGTGCGCCGAGCGCGTCGCCACTTGGAAAGCTATTTCCGAAGGCGCGCGCAAGTTCACAAGCGTTGCCGTCGTCGCCGACACGGAAAGCCTCACGCCGCCGTGCGGTGCGTGTCGTCAGGTGTTGTGGGAATTTTGCGGCGACGTTCCGGTAGTATTAGCGAATCTGCGCGGCGACGTTGAAGTAATTCAACTGAGCGATCTTTTCCCGCAGCCCTTCGACGCGCGGTTTCTGAAACAATCTGACGCACAAACTTAAAAGGCATCTCGTGGATGGAAGAAAAAGAGCAGGGAACGGGACAGGACGGGGCGGAAACGGCCGTCGAACGTTTCATTAACCACTACATCGGCGACGCGATACATTTATTCCTCTCTTTGCTCGCCGTCATCATCCTCGCCGCCGCCGTGATCGGGGCGTATGACACGGTGGTGCGCGACTTCCCGAAATTGTTCGCGCGCGGTGATGAGTACAGCGTTCTCTCGAAGATCATCCAAAACATTCTGCTCGTCGGCATCGCCGCCGAACTCGGACTGCTGCTTCTGTTCCACCGCACCAGTTCCGCCATCGAGGTCATCATCTTCGTCATCGCCCGCAAGATCGTCAGCCCCGACGCCTCCGCGCTCGACCTCGCGCTCAGCGTTGCGGCGCTCTGCGTGCTCCTCGTCGTGCGCTTCTATTACCTGCCCGGAAAACCCAAGTAGTCCCGCCCGGCACGACCATTCTCAAAACACAGGGCTGGAGTTGGCGTCCTGCGTCCGCAAGCGCGTGTGAACATGTTAGAATCTACCCGGAGGTAGCAACAATGGACGACACGATGACGCTCGACATGACGGCAACAGAGGCGGCACAGGTGCAGGCGCTGGCGGAGCGCTGCCTGACGGCGATCCGCGAATCGAATGAACGTGCCATGCAGACCGACAGCGAGATGACCACGCTGCAAGCCGAGACCCGCGCTCTACTTGACCAACTGAGGATGAAGCTCGATGTGGAAGCAACTCGCTGACCTCTTCACCAGCGTCTTCACGCTGACGCACCGCCTCGACCGTGTGGAGCAGGGGCAGAAGGAGCAGCAGCGCGAGATCAAAGATTTGACGGCGCTTGTCAACCGTCTGGCCTTTGAACTGGCGAGGACTAACGACGAACTGAAGCGAACGGCGGAGCGCGAAGCCGCCGCGCGCGAGAAGTTCATGCTAATGGTCGAGAACCAATTGCTGAAGGCGGGTCGGCAGTTGCCGCCGGCATCGACATAAGGCGGCGAGCAGCGACGCAGTACGCGGCGCCCTGCGGCCTGCTCATCGTGCGCTTCTATTACCTGCCCGGAAAACCCAAGTGAAACTTTCATCGGGAGCGAGATTCCGGGTCGAGCAACCCGGTGATTCCCGCACATTTCTTCCAAACTCGTCGGCTTTACGAATAGAGTAGCCAAAGAGAAACGTCCCGGCAGCACGTAACTGCCGGGACGTTCTGGTTGTTTGAGATTCATCAACGAGCGGCCTTAGTGCGTCGTTCGTTCAACGTAACCGCGTTGCCTCACGCTTTCTTTTTCGCGCCTTTCTTTGGCGCCGCTTTAGTGCCGGTGGCCTTATAGTCCTTCAGCCATGAGACGTCCACGGTGTTAGCGCTCCGTTCCTTCTTTTGCGCGATCAG
>JBPCPQ010000016.1:0-2918 GCA_050999015.1 Pyrinomonadaceae bacterium
TCTTCCCATTCGGTATGAACGAAACCTTGCTCCGGTTTGTCAACGCGCTCGTAGGTATGGGAGCCGAAGAAGTCGCGTTGCGCCTGCGTTAAATTCAGCGGCAGGTTGGCGGTGCGGAACATGTCGAAGTAGCCGAGGCTCGCCGACATCGCCGGGGCGGGGACGCCCGCTTCCATCGCGGTGACCACCGCGCGCCGCCAGTTTGGTTGCGCCTCGTCAACCCACGCCTTGAACTCGCCGTCGAGCAGAAGGTTCGGCAAATCCGCACGACGCTGGTATGCAACCTTAATCTTGTCGAGGAACTGCGCGCGGATGATGCAGCCGCCCTTCCAAATGCGCGCGACCTCGCCGAGATTGATGTCCCAATTCCAATTGGCGGAGCCGGCGTGAATCAGATTCATGCCCTGCGCGTATGAACAAATCTTCGAGGCGTAGAGCGCATCGTGAATCGCCTCAATCATTGCGCGCTTGTCGCTCGTTTCAAGCGTCGCCTCCGGGCCTTTGATTTGTTTGCTCGCTTCGACGCGCTCACCTTTACGCGACGACATGGAGCGCGCGTCAACCGAAGCATTGATCGTCGGAATCACGACGCCCAGTTCAAGCGAAACCTGACTCGTCCACTTACCCGTTCCCTTCTGCCCGGCCTTGTCGAGCACCAAGTCAACGAGTGGCTGACCCGTCTCCTCATCTTTGACGCGCAAGATTTTCGCCGTGATTTCAATCAGGAATGATTCGAGGTCGCCCCGATTCCACTCGTCGAAGATGTCGGCCATCTCGTCGGCTCTGAGACCGAGCAGGCGGCGCATCAGGTCGTAAGATTCGGCGATCAACTGCATGTCGCCGTACTCAATTCCGTTGTGAATCATCTTTACGAAGTGGCCCGCGCCGCCGGGGCCGATATAGGTCACGCACGGGCCGTCGTCAACTTTCGCGGCAATCGCTTCCCACATCGGACGAATCTGTTCGTAAGCCTCGCGCTCGCCGCCGGGCATTAGGCTCGGCCCCCACAGCGCGCCCTTCTCGCCGCCGGAAACGCCCGAACCGATGAAATAAAATCCTTCCTTCTTCAACTCGGCTTCGCGCCTAGCGGTATCGAGGAAGTGTGAGTTGCCCCCATCAACGATGATGTCGCCCGGCCCCAGAAACGGCTTGATCTGGTTGATCGTCCAGTCAACGGGATCGCCCGCCTTGACGAGCAGAATTATTTTGCGCGGGCGTTCAATCGAGCGCACGAACTCCTCAAAGGACTTCGCGCCGATGACCCGCTTACCAGCGGCCTCAGCGACGAAGTGCTCGACCTTCTGCGGGTCGCGGTTGTAGACGGCGATGGGATAGCCGTTGCGCTCAATGTTCATCGCCAGATTTTCGCCCATCACGGCCAGACCGATGAGGCCGACTTTGGCGGTCTGCGGTGTTTGTTCGGGTGTCGCCATTGCTGTTTGTCCTTAAAGATTTGAAGGAAATCATTAACCACAAAAGCACTAAGACACGAAAGAGCACTTTGTATATCCTCGTGTCTTAGTGCCTTTGTGGGGAAATCATTTTCTTATATTTCATCGCTTAACGCGATGAAGTGACGTTCGCTTCCGCCGCCTCCGTTCGCGGCAGCGCCTCAACAATCAAGTCGTGCAGACGCTTGAGGCCGGCGGCAACGTCTTGGCCGAGATCAACGCGAATCGCGCGCCGCCCGCGCGAAGCCAGTGAATGAAAGTCTCCGAGCGCCTGCGCGTTCTTCAGCGTGCTGAAAGTGTAAGGTTGTCCCGGAACTTCAAAGTCGGTGGCGTCCGGCGCGGTCACTTGAATGAAGACGCCGTTACTCGCGCCGCCCTTGTGAAGTTGTCCGGTCGAGTGCAGAAAGCGGGGGCCGTAGCCGGTCGTTGCCGCCGAGCGCGTCGCGTCACGCAGGTGCGTGCGAATTTTTTGTATCGTCGCCTCGTGCTCCGGCGTTTCCTCAATGTAGTTGAGCAGCGCGATGTAATCCCCACTCTGCGCGCTTTTCAAGTGAGATTGCAGGGCGTCCCGAAGTGACGAGGCCGGAAGTTTGGCGCGCGTCGCGTCGCCGGCATAAATCGTTAAGGCGTCGTCCGAGACGAGTGGTGTCTGCTCTGAAAGCTTACCATCACGCGCGAAACCTTCGAGCAATTCCTTCGTCGCATCCTTTGATTCCTGTACGTTCGGTTGATCGAAGGGATTGATGCCGAGGCGCTGGCCGGCGAACGCGGTCGCCAATTCCCACAGGAAAAATTCTTCGCCGAGATCGTAAACGTCAGTCAGCGTGCGGTAAACGACCGGATGGCCGGCGGCTTCGAGCGCTTTCAATTTCTCTTCCGTCTGAGAATCGAGTTTGCCAACCGCGATGGAGACGAACAAACGATCATTCCCATAAACGCCGGGAGCGCCGAGCGGTTCACCGGCGACGGGCACGATGCCTTTGCCTTCTTTGCCAGTGCTTTCCGCGATTAACTGTTCAATCCACAAACCGAGCGATGCGACTTCGGGCGCGGCGATGATCGTCAATTTGTCGCGGCCTGCCTTCGCGCACTCGGCGATGATCGCCCCGAGACGCGCCGCCGGATTCTCCACCGCCGGGACGACGCTCGCGCTGGCGTGCATGATTCTCTCCGCACGATCAAGCAGTTTCCTGATGTCTAACCCCGCCAGCGCCGCCGGGACGATGCCGAAATAAGAAAGCGCCGAGTAGCGTCCGCCGATGTCAGACGGGTTGAGAAAGACGCGCCGAAACTTATCGTCCGCCGCCATCTTCTCCATCAACGTGCCGGGGTCGGTAATAGCGATGAAAGACTGGCTTGGATTCTTCGTGACCTTGCCGACTTCCGCATACCAATATTTATAAAAAGCCAGCGGCTCAATTGTCGTCCCCGATTTTGAGGCGATGATGAAGAGCGTGCGCGCGGGAT